>JBCCCC010000070.1:0-16456 GCA_039033695.1 Pseudomonadota bacterium
CCCGCTGAGCAGATTGAGAGCGTGAACGGGCTGGTTAGCGTGTGCGCTTATCTGGATGCCATTCGTGCCCGCGTATGATCGCGCCTTCTGGCAACGACTCACGGCCAAACTCAAGCCAGCGCCGCTCGGCGGCACGCTGAAACGTATCGTCGAGAGCCAATCACAAGTTGTAACGCTCGCGTTGGTGGACTCACTGGATGAGCAAATGCTGCTCGAACAGATGCTCGAGTCCGCCAAACCGCCGCTGCCGGCGCTAGCCACACAACGCAAGCTCGACTACTTGTTGAGTTCGCCGTGGCGCTATCCGCCGCTCCGCTGGGGCTCGCGGTTCGGGCGCCGTTTCGAGCCATCCATATTCTATGGCTCGCTCAGTGGCAACGCATTATTTGCTGAAGCTGCCTGGTATCGCTGGGTGTTTTTGTCCGGCCTCGACACACCCTTCGAGGACGCCGTGGTATCGCAGCACACGACGTTTGAAGCTCAATATCGCGCGGCGAACGGCTGTGACCTGACCAAGGCGCCGTTTGCCAAGCACAAGGCCGTGTTGGCGCATCGCAATGATTATGCCGCCACTCAGCAACTTGGCAGCGTGCTGCGTGACCGCGGCATAGAAGCTTTTGTCTATCGCTCGGCGCGCAGCCAACAACCTGCCGACAATGTTGCGCTTCTAACGCCCTCGGCGTTGCGCTCACGTAAGGCTCGCAACCTGCAACAATGGTTGTGCGAGACCCTGACTGAGCGCGTCAGCTTCCGGCGTAACCAGCAACTGATCAGTTTCTCACGCGGCGATTTCCTGGCCGAAGGCGAATCGCCGGCGGCACCGCTCGACTAGGCAGACTACTCGATAAAGGTTGTGAACTGCTCCAGCGTCTTGCGTTGAATCACCGGCACTTTGGCATTCTCGGCCGGGTAGCCAACCACCATTAGCAAGTAGGCCCGCTCGTATCGCGGTCGATCGCAAATCTCATTGAGAAATGCCATCGGGCTGGGCGTATGCGTTAGAGATGCCAACCCGGCCTGGTGAATGGCAGCAATCAGCATACCAGTCGCCAGACCCACCGATTCTTGCGGATAGTAGTGCTTGGTCTTGTTGCCATCGGCGTCCAGCGCATACTTTTGCATGAACACACCAATGAGGTAGGGCGCGGTCTCCAGAAATGGCTTGTTAGCGTCTGTGCCAAACTTGGCCAATGCCGACAACCACTCATCCGAGGCGCGATGCGCATAGAACTCGCGCTCTTCGGCCTCGGCCGCCTCACGAATCCGCCGTTTAACATCGGGATTGGAGATCACACAGAAGTGCCAGGGTTGCTGGTTGGCGCCGCTGGGGGCTGTGTTCGCGATCTTCAGACAGTTCTCGATGACGGCGCGCGGCACCGGCTTTGGCGAAAATTCACGCACAGTGCGGCGCCTGTTCAGTTCCGAATAAAGATCTCGCACGCGTTGCAGCATTTGCGCCTCATCGTACTGGCGATACTCATCCAGCGGCTTGAACTTCGGGTCAGTCATTGTCGAGATCCTCTTCGGTGAGTCGGTGCAGATGCTGCCATTGCGTCAACGGCACGTCGTCTGGGTCTGGCACGCCCACCTTACGCTCTGAACGAGCAAATCGACGCACCGATATGCCGGCCTCATGCACGCTCTCGCGCGAGCCGCTGACTAATGGGTGCCAATGGGCAAGGCCTCGCCCCTCGGCAATACGCCGGTACGCACAACTGAACGGCAGGCTGGAGAACTGCTCGTGATCCTCAGCGCGTAGCTGCACGCATTCCGGCACACGCTGCGCACGATTCGCGTAATCGGTACAGCGGCAGTCATTGATATTCAGTAGTCGACACGCCACATCGGCGTAGTAGACCTCGCCGTCATCTTCGTCTTCAAACTTGTGCAGGCAGCACAGCCCGCAACCATCGCAGAGTGACTCCCACTCCGGCAGGCTCATCTGGTCCAGCGACTTGTGCTCCCAAAAGCGTGACATGTTGCCCCCCTGTTGCAGTGGGTAATTCTGGCTGATCAGGGTCATTCGCGATAGCGCTTTGCCGCATTTATTTTCACCAGCACGGTACAATTGGTGTTTGTGGGAGCAGTCTTGACGTGAAAGCCGTTTTTCTCGATTTTGCCAGCCTCGGGCGTGATATCAGCGCGCAACCGCTCGCCGATAGCGTGGAATCACTCACGGTTTTCGATGCCAGCGATACACAGCAATTACTGGCTCGCAGCGCTGACTGCGACGCTGTGTTTACCAATAAGGGACGTTTCAGCGCAGATGTCATCGCCGCGCTACCGCAACTTAAATACATTGGCCTGACTGCAACGGGTAGCGATGGCGTTGATCTGGTGGCAGCGCGCGCCGCGAACATCGCCGTCACCAACATCACCGCCTACTGCACACAGTCAGTCGCGCAGCATGTCTTCGCGACACTGCTGTCACTGACCCATAAGCTGGCCAGCTACCAGCAGGACGTGCGCGACGGCAGATGGCAGTCGCAAGCCAATTTCTGCCTGCTGGACCACCCCATTCGCGAATTGTCAGGCCTCACACTCGGGATCATCGGTTATGGCGAGCTAGGCAAGGCCGTGGCGAAGCTGGGCAAAGCGTTCGGCATGACAATCCGTATTGCAGCACGATCCCCGGATGACGCACGACCAGGCAGAGTGTCATTGGAACAATTGCTGGCGACCGCGGATGTCGTCTCGTTACATTGCCCGCTCAATGCCGACACGCGACACTTGATTGACGCCGATGCGCTGGCGCAGATGAAATCCGACGCAATACTGATTAACACGGCCCGGGGGGCATTGGTTGACCCGCGGGCGCTGGCTGATACCCTTCGCGCTCGCGGCATTGCCGGTGCGGCAATTGATGTGTTGACCGAAGAGCCACCCGTAAATGGTGACCCGCTGCTCGCAGACGACCTTGGCAACCTGATCCTCACACCGCACATTGCGTGGGCCGCGCGCGAAGCACGTCAACGTGCCGTCGATCAGGCCGCGCAGAACATGCTCGAGTTTCGGCAAGGCAACACGCGCAATCGCGTTGAGCTTGATTCGCGAGAAGGAAAATGAGCAAGCGATTCAACACCGGCATCGTGTGGTTTCGACGCGACCTTCGGCTGACCGACAATCCCGCCTTGCACGAAGCCGTGTCGGCCTGCAAGCACGTCGTGCCGCTATGGCTGGACTCGCTCGATGGCGACTGGGCGCCAGGCGCCGCCAGTCGCTGGTGGCTGCATCACAGCCTTGAGGCGCTAGCTGCGGACATGTCGGCATGCGGCGCATCGCTAGTGCTACGCGACGGCGATGCACTTGAGCAACTAAGGGCGATCATTGCGGACACGGGTGCCGATGCGGTGTTCTGGAACAGGCTGTACGAACCTGCGGCCATCAAGCGCGATACCGCAATCAAGCAGTCGTTACGTGAAGCAGGCACAGCCGTCAGCAGCCACAATGCCGCGCTGCTGAGCGAGCCATGGCAAATCATGACCAAGAGCAACACGCCATACAAGGTGTTCACAGCCTACTGGCGAACGGCGCAATCAGGGCTGCAGTTGCGCGAGGCACTACCCGCACCCGCAAAGATACCGGCGCCGAAAAGCCAACTCGCCTCCTTGCCGCTTAGCCATTTCGATCTCTTGCCATCGGTCGATTGGGCGGCGGGCATCCGCTCACGCTGGCAGCCCGGTGAGCACGCAGCACTGGGAAAGATCAACCGCTTCTCCAAAGCTGCCGTGCGCGACTACGACGAGACGCGCGACTTCCCGGCAGTTGATGGTGTTTCGAGGCTATCACCACATCTGCACTTTGGTGAGGTATCACCGCATCAGATCTGGCAAGCGGTGCGCCAGCAACATGACATTGACGATGAGGGCAGCCGAGTCTTTCTTTCCGAAATCGGCTGGCGAGAATTCGCGCACTATGTGCTCTATCATTTCCCGCATACTAGCGATGACGTGATGTATCAGAAGTATGCCGATTTCCCTTGGCGCGAAGACGCCGCCGATCTGATCCGCGCCTGGGAGCGCGGTGCGACTGGTGTTCCAATTGTCGATGCTGGCATGCGGCAGCTTTGGCATACCGGTTGGATGCACAATCGCGTGCGCATGATCGTCGCATCGTTTCTGGTCAAAAACATTCGCGCGCATTGGCTGCATGGCGCTCGCTGGTTTTGGGATACGCTAATCGACGCCGACCTGCCGGCCAATAGCATGGGCTGGCAATGGTCGGCAGGCAGCGGTGCCGATGCGGCGCCTTATTTTCGTATTTTCAACCCGCAGCGCCAAGGTGAGCGCTTTGACAAGGACGGCGACTACGTGCGCCGATGGGTACCGGAGATCGCAGCATTGCCCAACAGATTTATCCACCAACCCTGGGCGGCACCGGACAAGGTCGCCCGTGCGGCAGATTTCACGCCGGGCAAAGACTACCCGCTGCCTATTGTGGATCTTGCCGAATCGCGTGATGCCGCACTTGCGGCGTTCAAGTCCCTGAAGGAGGCCGCCTCGTGAGCGCCAATTTGCACTTTAACCTGCGCATGCTCAACTACCTTGTTGCACTCGACGATCATCGCCACTTCGGGCGTGCCGCGGATGCCTGTTTTGTCACGCAACCCACACTGAGTACCCAAATCAAGAAGCTCGAGGAGCAGCTCGGCGTTACCCTGGTAGAACGCCACAACAAAGGGATACAACTGACACCGACCGGTGAGGCGATTGCCGCGAGAGCACGCCATCTGCTGCGCGAGGCCGAGGGCATCAATGAGTTGGCAGAGCTGCACCAGGACCCACAAGCCGGTCGCATCAAGATCGGCCTGATCCCAACGGTCGCGCCGTATTTGCTACCGCTAGTGGCGCCGTCGCTCGGCGATCAATACGAGCGCCTGCGTTGTCTCTATCTCGAAGTGCAAACGGATCCACTCATGGAGAATCTGCGAGCAGGCGACATTGATCTTGGCATCCTCGCCCTGCCACTGGACTTGTCTGGTTGCGAGTGTCGCGAGCTGTTTGTTGAGCCGTTTCGACTCGCAGTCGACGCCCGCCATCCGCTGGCGAAAAAAGCCGAGGCCAGCCAGAGTGACATTGCAGGCGAGCACTTTCTGTTACTTGAGGACGGACACTGTCTGCGCGACCAGGCGCTGGAAGTCTGCAGTATGGTCGGCGGCGTCAATGAAGATGAGTTTCGCGCCACCAGCCTTGAGACGCTGCGGCAAATGGTGGCGGGTGGCGCTGGCGTGACCCTGTTGCCCGAGCTTGCGATTTGCCAGCAGAGTAGCCAGCCCGCGAACCTGGTTACACTGCCGTTCGAGTCGCCGCCGCCTTCGCGCACGATCATTGGCGTCTGGCGCAGCAGCCACCCGCGCAACGACTTGCTCATGCAACTGTGCAAGACGATTGCCGAGGCGGTACCCGATATGAGCTGCGAATAACCACTCGATGCACTCGCCCATCAAACTGCTATCGATTGCGCAGCAAGGCTTTGCGGACATGCTACCGGCCTTGCGTCAGGCATTTAACAACAGGCGCGACGACGACCGACTGCCATTGTTATTTGGACACTATCCTCGCAGCACAGTACTGGGGCTCACGATTCTTGGCGTACTGTTAGGCCCGCTGGCCTCCATGGTCTCACCCAATCACTGGGTACATGACCACGTCAACTGGTCCGCGGTGATTATCAGTATTACCTTCGCGCTGTATTTCCGGCGCTACTTGTTTCGTAGCGGCAAAGCCGAGGCGGATGACTTCACCTGGCTGGCGGCATCATTGATCCCCGCAGCAACACTGCTGGTCATGATTAGTGTGGTCGGCCAGGTCTCGAGTGGCGATGTCGAGCTGGTTCAGGGCGGCCCATTCTGGACGGGTATCGGTGCGGTGCTTGTCGTCTCGGCCAAGGCAATCGCGGTTGCGACTGCGCTTACCGTATCGGTCGCCGCGCTGTGTTTCACGCGCAACTGGCCGAAGGCCTTGTTGGACCTTGCCCTGATGCTATTCGTTCTCGAGATGATCATGGCCTTCATGCTGTTCATGATGCTCGAAATCGGTATCACCGACCGCATCCTGTCAGCAATCCTGGAAGGCGTTTTCGGCATTCGGTTTGCCGACTGGGTCGGAGATTTTGCCGACCAGCTTAGCTACTCCGGCTTCGTGCTAGCGATATACCTTGGCATTATCGGTGCAACCTGGACCGCATGCCGGGAGAGTTTCGGCGAGCTGCTCAAGACCGGCCACGTCGATGTATTGAAGACCATAAAACGCATGATCGATCCGCCAAAACCGAAGAAAGAGAAAAAGCCGAAAGAGCCCAAGAAACGGGCGAGAGAGGACGGCTAGGCCACCGGCATACTTGGACGGTTAGCTACTGGCGTCGCTACAAGCGTCGCAACGTTTGTACTGGCGGCGTGTCTGCGGCAGAGCGCGCGGCTAGCGTGCCGCTGACACCCACCATGATCATGCCCGCGAACAAACCAACCACCCAAAGGACCGGGTTGAAGGCGATCTCAAGATCAAACAGCTGGCGCGCGGCGATAGCGCCGATAACCGTAGCACCGGTTGCAGCACAAGCACCCGCCAACAACCCCAAGGCAGAGAATTCAGCCAGGATTCCGGCAAGAATCGTGCGCCGGGTCGCCCCGAACGTTCGCAGCATCGCGCTCTCATAGCGTCGCTCGTCAAGCGTCGACTGTATTGCGGCGAACAGAACCACCAAGCCGGCCGCGAGCGTAAACACGAAGACGTACTGCACTGCCAGGGAAGCCTTATCAATGATGCCGCGGACCTGCTCAATGGCAGCCTCAATATCGATGACGGACACACTGGGGTGCTGGCGCACCATATTGAGCAGCACCTGACCTTGGTCTTCAGGGACGTACAGCGACGTGATATAGGTCTGCGGCAATGCGTCCATGCCAGGCGCGCTGAGCACCATGAAAAAGTTTGGCTTGAACGAGTCCCAATCGATTTCTCGCAGGCTGGTAATGGTCGCGGTGACCGTCTCACCCGCGAAATTGAAGCCAAGCGTATCGCCAAGCGTCACGCCCATTTCTTCGGCGACCTCCCGGTCAACAGACACCTGGGGCGCACCGGCATAGTCGGGCGCCCAGAATTCGCCGGCAATGACCTCATTACTGGGATCAAGGGTTGCCGACCATGACAGGTTGATTTCCCGACCAATGCGGCGGCGACCCTCGCCACTGGGGAATGTCCATGCGTCCGGAAGCATCCCATTGATCGCCGTGATTCGACCGCGCACCAGCGGCACGAACTCGACATCTTGCCAGCCCGCATCGGCAAACAGCGTGGCGATGCTCTCCCGCTCATCAGGTTGAATATTGATCAGGAACTGATTGGGAGCATCATCACCAATGGTCGCACGCCAACCTGCCAGCAAATCATTGCGCACGAGCGTGAGCAGTAGTAAGACCATCAAGCCCAAACCGAATGCGACAACCTGTATCGCGCTGTCACCACCGCGGCGAGCGACGTTCGCTAAACCATAGCGCCACGATACGCCGACGTTGCCCCGCAGACGAGAGAGCAGCGATACCAGCACACGGCCGGCCGCGAAAAGCACAAGGCCTGTTAGCAGCGTACCGCCGATGATCACCACGAGTAATGTCGTGTCCCGAACGGCCCACCAAACCAACAGACCCAATGCGGCGAAGGCAGCCCCGTAGGTTAGCCAGATGCCTGGAGGCGGCGGGCTCATGTCGTGTCGCAGCACGCGCAGCGGCGGTGTATCGCCAAGCCGCAACAACGATGGCAATGCAAAGCCGCCCAGCAGCACGATCGCCGTCACGAAACCTGGCAACGCTGGCTGCCAACCCGGCATTGGCAGTTCGCCGCGCAACCAACCGGCGAGAATCGCCGACAGGCCTCGCTCCGCAGCAAAACCAAGCAGGGTGCCAATTGCACTGGCGACGATACCGACGACCAACAAGTGCACGACACCAACTTGCAAGATAAAGCGCTGCTCGGCACCGAAGGTTTTCATCAATGCGGCAGTGTCGAGTCTGCGTTCCGCATAGCGGCGCGAAGCCATCGCCACCGCGACCGCCGCGAGGATCAAGCTGACGAGCGAGGCGAGCGACAGAAACCTACCCGCACGATCAATCGCGGACGACAGCTGACTACCCGCATTGGCGCTATCTTCGATACGCACGCCCTCCAGCTCCTGTTCCCGTAGGGCATCGGCAAAATCGTCTACATCTGACGGCGCGCCAGCAAATAGCTGGGTATAGCTCACGCGACTGCCCTCTACAATGAGGCCGCTACGTTCGATGTCGGCAGTATTGAGTAGCAGCGTTGGCGCAAGGCCGCTGAAGCCAGGCGATTGGTCGGGGCGATAAACCAGCACGCGAGTTACGGTGAGCTGCAGTTGTCCGACCTCGATGATGTCACCCACATCAGCGCCAAGCCGCGCCAGCAACGGGGCGTCGGCAAACGCTTCTCCAGGCTCGGGGATGGACTGACTAATCTCGGTATCGGCGAACAATCGCGCGGCCGTGCGCAACTGGCCGCGCAGTGGATAGCCCGACGCCACAGCCTTCAGATTGACTAACGCACGCGTCTCACCAACAAATGCCACGGAGGGAAAGTTCATCGCCTCGCTGGCTTGTAGACCGGATGATCGCGCTTGCGCCATCAAGTCAGCCGGCAGCGGCCGCCCAGATCGCAACCGCAAATCTGCCGCGAGTACCTCTGTGGCCTGGCGCTCGACGGCACGACCAATACGATCGGTCAGGAAGCTGATCGCAGTAATCGAGCCGACGGCGATGACCAATGCCACCATCAGCACCACTAGCTCGCCCGCGCGCAGCTCGCGGGCCAGCCCATTCAAGGCAAAGCGAATACCACGCATCAGCCGCGGCTGTCCGATACGAGCTCGCCACCATCGATGGCCAAGCGGCGCTGGCAGCGCGCGGCCAGCGTCTCATCATGTGTCACCATGACCAACGTCGCATCGTGCTCGCGATTTAACTGAAACAGCAGCGCTTCAATGCGCTCGCCAGTACCGCGGTCGAGGTTGCCGGTGGGCTCGTCAGCGAAGAGCACCGCCGGCCGAGCCGCAAAAGCGCGCGCAATCGCGACACGTTGTTTCTCGCCGCCCGACAGTTGTGCCGGGTAGTGGCGCAAGCGTGGCGTCAGACCTACCTCATCCATGATGCTGCGGGCGGCCTCGCGCGCATTCGCCTCTCCCGCAAGCTCCAGCGGCATCATGACGTTCTCGAGCGCCGTTAGCGCCGGAATAAGATGAAATGACTGGAACACAAAGCCCACGCGACCAGCGCGCACGCGCGCGCGCCCGTCCTCGTCCAGACCGTCAAGACTCACACCATCGAGCGTCACACTGCCCGACGTCGGGGTATCCAGGCCAGCGAGCAAGGCGAGTAGCGTCGACTTACCTGCCCCGGATGGCCCCACGACAGCTAGCGTCTCGCCCCGCTCAGCCGTGAAACTGACATCGCGCAAAATGGTCAGATCACCATCAGCGCTGGAAACGGTCTTGGTGAGCCCCTCTACTCGCAATGCGGGTGCTGCACCCTCTGCTACCTGCGCTACACTATCGATCGCAATTGCCTCTGTCATAACGAAACTGGCCTGACTGATGAATGGGAAGAAAAACCTTGTCCTGATACTGGCGACCCTGGCGCTGCTTGCCGCAGCCATCACGGTTTCATTGTATCAATTCGAGCAATCCGCCTCGGCGGATGCGCCAACCGTTTTGACAAACGTCGAGCCGGCGTTAACGCCACCGGAGAACGCGCCCGTACTGATGGTTGTTGGCGACAGTCTAAGCGCTGGATACGGCCTGAGCTCACTCGCCGAATCATGGGTCGCGCTCATGCAAGACCGCCTGCTCCGCAAAGGTTATGGCATTCGTGTGGTGAACGCGAGCATTAGCGGCGATACCAGCGGCGGCGGCGCCGCGCGTCTGCCTGCTGCGCTTGATCGACACCAGCCGAGTATCGTGATCATCGAGCTTGGCGGTAACGACGGACTCAGAGGGTTATCTCTCGATGTGATGCGCGAGAATTTCGAATTGATGATTGATGCGGCACGCGCTATAGATGCTGCGCCGATTCTGCTCGGTATGCTGATCCCGCCGAATTATGGTCAACGCTACACGGACCAGTTTGAAGCACAGTTCGTGGAGCTCTCGGAGCAGTACAATATCCCGCTGGTGCCGTTTTTTCTGGAGGACGTGGCGCTACGCGACGATCTGATGCAAAGTGACGGGATACACCCGAATGCGGCAGCCCAGCCCTATATGCTGGATCGTGTCTGGCCGGCCGTCGAGATGACGGTGCGCCAGACATTGAAAATGACTAGAAGCGAACAGGAATAAAACAATGGAAAAGATCTGGTTGTCGTCCTATGTGAACGGCGTGCCCGAGTTCATCGATAACGCAGGTTATGAGTCGCTGCGCGATATCATCGATGAGAACTGCAAGAAATACGCGGCGCAACCAGCCTACGCCAATATGGGTGTGGAGATGAGCTTTGCTGAACTGGACCGCCTGTCGCAGGCCTTTGGGGCTTGGCTGCAACAAAGCGCCGGTTTGTCCAAGGGTGATCGCGTGGCACTGATGATGCCAAACATCATGCAATACCCAGTGGCTTTATTTGGCGCGCTGCGCGCCGGCATGGTGGTCGTTAACGTTAACCCACTCTATACCAAGCGCGAACTGCAGCACCAGATGCAAGACTCTGGCGCAAAAGCCATTGTCATCCTCGAAAACTTTGCGACGACGCTGCAGGCCGTTATCGGCGATACGGCGATCGAAAAAGTCATCACGACTCAGATCGGGGATATGTTCCCCACGCTGAAGCGGGCAATCACCAACTTCGTCGTGAAGCGCGTCAAGAAAATGGTCCCCGCATTCGAGCTGCCGAATGTCACGTTGTTCCGCGATGCATTGGCGACCGGTGAAGGCATGTCGCTTGAGCGACACGATATTGGTCTCGACGATCTCGCGTTCCTGCAATACACCGGCGGTACCACTGGCGTCGCCAAAGGCGCGATGCTCAGCCACGGTAACCTGGTCTACAACATCCAGCAGTCCAATGCCTGGCTTGGCGACGAAATGGACAACGATCCGATCATCGCGATTACTGCGCTGCCGCTCTATCATATTTTCTCGCTCGAAGGGAATTGCCTCGGCCTGCTGCAGCAAGGCGGGCTGAATGTGCTGATCACCAACCCACGTGACTTCGAGGGCTTTATCAAGGAAATGTCGGGCTATCAGTTCAGCTATTTTACGGGCGTGAATACTCTGTTCAATGCACTCCTGGCCACGCCTAGTTTTGCCGAGCTGGACTTTAGCAAGCTGAAAATCACGATTGGTGGCGGCATGGCGGTGCAACGCGCCGTCGCAGAGAAGTGGCAACAGGTCACCGGTGCACCGTTGATCCAAGCTTACGGGCTAACCGAAACATCGCCAGCGGCAGTGATCAACCCATTCGTTGACGAGCCGGAATTCACTGGCGCGATCGGTTTGCCGATCTCGTCAACTGAAGTCGCGATTTTTGACGATGACAACAACGAGATTGCGATCGGTGAGATCGGCGAGATCTGCATCCGCGGTCCGCAAGTCATGAAAGGTTACTGGCAACGCCCGGAGGAGACCGAGAAGGTCATGATGGGCGACTGGCTGCGCACAGGCGATATCGGGCGCATGGATGAACGCGGCTTTGTCTTTATCGAAGACCGCAAGAAAGACATGATTCTGGTGTCGGGCTTTAATGTCTACCCTAATGAGATTGAAGACGTCGTCACGCAGATGCCGGGCATCCTGGAAGCCGCGGCTGTTGGCAAGGAAGATGTGAAGTCAGGCGAAGTGGTGAAGCTGTTCGCGGTCAAGAGCGACGATGCGGTGACCGACAAGGATGTGATTGCCTACTGCCGTGAGCACTTGACTGGCTACAAGGTACCCAAGCAAGTTGTCTTTAAGGACGAGTTGCCGAAAACCAACGTTGGCAAGATCCTACGCCGCGAGCTTCGCGATCACGACTAGCCGCTAGAAAAACGCGTGCCATACGCTGTACAGGGTGAGCCCGGCGAGGCCACCGACCAGCGTGCCGTTGATTCGAATGAATTGCAGGTCACGCCCCACCCGCTGCTCGATCAGGTCGGCGGCTGTATCGGCGTCCCAGCTGTGGACAGTCTCTGAAACCACTCGGGTGATGCTGTCGCTGTAGCGCGTGATGACATATAAGGCCGCATCACGCAGCGACGTGTTGATCTCGTCGCGCAGCCCGGGCTCGCGCGTCAGTCCATCACCCAGGCTGACTAGGCCGCTGGTGAGCCTGCGGCGGAATGATGATTGTGGATCCTCGGCTTCACGCATCAAGTAGTTACTGATGTCGTTCACCACCGCAGACAAATACCGTTTCAGCTCTGGATGCTCGAGCAGGTCCAACTTGAGCTGCTCACCGCGCTCAATCAAGGACCGATCCGTCTTCAACGCAATGACGACATCCTGCAAGACACGGCGCAGATGCTCACGCGCGCGCTGCTCGCCCTGCTCATCGTCGTCGGCGAGCGCAGTTTCGACCTCAGTGACCAACTGACGATAGATTCGCTCATCGACAAATCCGGGCAGCCACCACGGCGTACGTGTGCCTACGGTATCGCGCAGCGCATCGCGATTATCATCAAACTGGCGTTGCGCCAGACTAACCAATCCGCTCAGCAGCGTGTCCTCCGGATCGTTGATGATCAGCATCTCCAACAGGTTACCCAGCATCGGGGTGATCGTGTTGTTGGTCAGCGTCGCTTTCAGATTATCTTTGACAAGGTGGCGCAGCGCTTCGTTATCGCCCGTCCGAACCACGCGTCGCAGAACGCGAGCAACGTCTTCGGTCAAGCGCTCAGCATTATCCGATCGTGACAGCCAGTCCGCACTGACACCAACGACATCGATCCGCGCCAAGCGTGGCTCAAGCGCACTGCGTGTCAGGAAGTGCGTGGAGATAAAGTCCGCCAGCGTGTCTCCGATATCGTTCTTGCGCCGCTTGATGATCGCCGTATGCGGTATCGGCAAGCCCATGGGCTCGCGAAACAATGCCGTCACCGCGAACCAGTCCGCCAACGCGCCAACAGTGCCCGCTTCGGCAAACGCGCGCACATAGCCGAGCCACGGGTAGCGCTCCTGAAACAGGCCAGTGACGATGTACAGCGCCAGCATGAATAGCAGAAGGCCGTGCGCGAACCATTTCATACGCCGCAAACGGTGCATCCGCTCGCGTTCAGTTTCAGTCGGCTGGGCGATTTCCGTCATCGCCGGTATGCCCTAAGTCTGGTGAAACCGCGGGCTGTGCTCGCGCAGCGTATCAACCATCACACCAACCTTGGCGGGATCGATTTCCGGGTGAATGCCGTGGCCGAGATTGAAAACATGTCCAGGACCATCGCCATAGCTCTCGAGCACACGGATAACGCCATCACGAATCGCATCGTCACTTGCGTACAGTAATGAGGGATCCATGTTGCCTTGCAGTGCGACGCGATCGCCGGTGATAGCCCGGGCCTCAGCCAGATCCATCGTCCAATCGACACCCAGCGCATCGCAACCCGAATCAGCCATCACCGACAAGCGCGTACCAGCACCCTTGGTGAACAATACGACCGGCACCGTGCAACCGTCGTAGGTGCGATCCAACCCATCGACAATTGCCTGCATGCTCGCAAGCGAGTAACGCGCGTACATGGCGGGCTCAAGCACGGCACCCCAGGTATCGAACACCATGACGGCCTGGGCGCCCGCATGAATCTGGGCATTTAGATAATCAGTGGTAGTGCGTGCCAATTTGGCCATGAGCTTGTCCGCCGCCTCAGGCTCGCTATACAGCAGCGCCTTCGCTTTGGAAAACGTCTTGCTGCTACCGCCTTCGAGCATGTAAGTAGCCACGGTCCAGGGGCTACCAGCAAAACCAATGAGCGGTACGCTGCCCTGCAGTGCTTCGCGGATCTTCTTGACCGCGGCCATCACATAGCCGAGCGTGTCGCTCACATCCGGCACAGCCAGATTGCGGATATCGGCAACGGTATCGATCGTGCGTTTGAAGCGCGGGCCCTCGCCAGCCGAGAAATAGAGCCCTAGTCCCATGGCATCCGGTATCGTCAAGATGTCAGAGAACAGAATTGCTGCATCGAACTGGTAGCGGCGTAGCGGTTGCAGCGTGACTTCGCAGGCCAACTCCGGATTGGCGCACAATGACATGAAGTCGCCAGCTTCTGCACGAGTGGCGCGGTACTCGGGCAAGTAGCGACCAGCCTGGCGCATCATCCAGATTGGTGTGCGCTCGACTGGCTGGCGCTGCAACGCGCGCAGAAAAATATCGTTCTTCAATTCAGGCATGGGGAGTGATTCACCGTGTTGAGAAATGCTGTGTGATGGTTTCGACGATGGCCTCGGCGGCAGCGCGCGGTTGCGGCGCGTTGCGAATCGGACGACCGACGACAATGTGATCGGCGCCGTTTGCGAATGCCTGCTCTACGCTAACAACGCGTTTCTGGTCATCGGCCGGGCGGTTGTCCACTGGGCGGATACCGGGCGTTACCACCAACAATTTGTTATCGACAAATTCTCGTAGCCGCGGTACTTCAAGGCCCGAAGAGATAACCCCATCACAGCCGGTCTCAAGCGCGCGCCGCGCACGCGACAGCACCAGCTCGGGGATATCACAATCAAATCCAAGGTCATCCATATCGCCGCGATCGAGACTGGTTAACACCGTCACCGCGAGAATCTTCAGTGCACGCTTCTCGGCGGCCGCAGCTTCCATGATCGACTGATTACCATGCACGGTACAAAAGGTTGCGCCGCGTTCCGATAAGTTTCGCACAGCCGCCGCAACTGTCGCGGGTACGTCAAATAGCTTCACATCTATGAAGGTTTGCTTGCCCTTGCTGATCAGCCAGTCGAGCAGTTCGAAATAGCCCTCGCGCATGGCTAACTCAAGGCCGATCTTGTAGAAGCTTACGGCATCGTCCAGCTCTTCTACCAGCGCGCGCGCCTGTTCCGCATTGGCTACATCAAGTGCGAAAATGAGCCGGTCGCGTGCAGCGATCGCTTTAGTCATGACATTGATCCATGCATCATCCAGCCCCCTATTTTAGCGCAGCGGGCCTCAAGATGCCCACGCTATGTTTGCGCTACTGATGGCCTCGGCCGCCCAATACTTCTGCTTGTGATATCGCGAATCGGTCGGTCATGCCCGCGATGTAATCCGCAACCCGGCGCATAGGCTCATCGGCAAGTACAGCGGCAGTTCGGGCATCATGCTTACGAAATTCATCTGGCAATAGACTCAGGTCTGCGCTGTAACTGGCAAAGAGGATGCGTACCGTGTCACGGGCGCGATCCTGCATGCGAGTCACGGCCGGATGGTTATACAGATTAGCGTACAGGAACCGCTTCAGGGACAAGTGCGCGGTTGCCGTGGCATCGGAAAACGCGATGACTCGCGCCGACGCCCCGCGGATCGCGTCGATATTGTCGGGCGCCAGCGCATCAATACGCGCGCGACTGGTGTCGATCAGATCACGGACAACGTTGGCAATCATGCGGCGCTTGACCTCATGTATCAAACGGTCAGCGGACAGCCGTGGGTATTGCCGGGTCACCTCTCGGTATGGCTCATCAAACAAGTCCTGGCTACGCAGCGCATCTATATCAAGCAGACCAGCGCGCAAACCGTCATCAACATCGTGATTGTTGTATGCAATGGCATCCGACAGATCGGCGAGCTGGGCTTCTGCGCCCGGTAGTGTTCTGTCCAAGAAGCGCTTACCGAGTTCGCCAAGTTGGCGGGCGTTGGCCTTGGAGCAGTGCTTTAGGATGCCTTCACGCGCTTCGAAGGTCAGGTTGAGGCCATCGAACTCGGCATACTTTTCTTCCAGGTGATCGACAATTCTAAGTGACTGCAGGTTGTGTTCGAAGCCGCCATGATCGCGCATGCAGTCGTTAAGGGCGTCCTGACCAGCATGTCCAAAAGGTGTGTGACCGAGATCATGAGCGAGACAGATTGCCTCGGTCAACGTCTCGTGAAGGCCGAGCGCGAGAGCGCAGGTGCGCGCAATCTGCGCCACCTCAAGGGAGTGTGTCAACCGGGTTCGGTAGTGATCGCCTTCGTGGTTAACAAAGACCTGAGTCTTGTACATCAGCCGCCGGAACGCTGTGCTGTGAATGATGCGGTCTCGGTCGCGCTGAAAAACATCACGCCCCTCTGCCTGAGGCTCAGCATGCAGTCGGCCCCGGCTTGCGGCGGGCTGCGCCGCGAATGCAGCCAGTGTGCTGCTGTCAGGCAACCGCCATACCCTCGAGGACTTGCCTTAGACGGGCAGAATCATAGTCCGCAGTGACATAGGCAGAACCTAATGACTCAAGCAACACCAGTCGAATACGCCCGGCAAGCACCTTTTTGTCGTGCCCCATAGCGGCCAGCAGGTCATCCGC
>JBCCCC010000071.1:0-15472 GCA_039033695.1 Pseudomonadota bacterium
CTTGCGTTCAGGGTTCGAAACTGGATACCAGCCTCATCGATTGCTGCCGCCATTGCACCACCTAACGCATCAACCTCTCGCGTCAGATGACCTTTACCGATACCGCCGATGGCCGGGTTACAACTCATTTGGCCCAACGTCTCGATAGACTGAGTGACCAGCAATGTGCGTGCACCCGCACGCGCCGCGGCTAGTGCAGCCTCGGTACCCGCATGACCGCCGCCAATGACGATCACATCAAATTGCGTATCCTGATTCACGCGCGTCGTATCCTGGCCCAACCGGGCGGTAATAAGAGCGGCATTGTAAACCGGCACTTAATCCGCACAAAAGCCTGAACACCGCTGTGGCATGCGGTTTTTGCGCAATATCCCGGACATAACGCGAGGTACCCATCATTGTCAGGCGCCAGTAGGTGCTGGTTTGGGGCGGCTGCCAACAGCCACGATCAGCCCTGTGTTTTTGCCAAAGGCCTCGGGCGTTGTCACGTTTAGTTAATAAAAACAGTGAGTTAAGCAAGGCGGCCAAGGCTACTGTCTGTCTCGGGTAGCCACACGACGGCGTGAAGGCCTCTATCGCAGCAGCCTGTTTTTATTGTGGTTTTCATCATATTCTCGCCACCGGATATCTCTCAGGGAGTAGTAAACGTATGCGGCAATTTTCCGCTCACCCAGCTCTCGTCTTGGCTATTGTCGCGCTGCTACACGCACTGCCGCTCAACGGCAATGCGCTAGAACTGGCGCCCTGCCGCATCGACGCGGGACCCGCGATCCCGACCGCCAAGGCACGCTGCGGCGAATTCGATGTGGCTGAAGATCCGGCCAACCCAGACGGCACCCGCATCCAGCTTTCGGTTGCGCTGGTACCCGCGCTCAACGTTGAGCCCATGCCAGACCCATTGGTGTTGTTCGCGGGCGGCCCGGGCCAGTCCGCCATCGAAAGCTACCTGATGCTGCGCCGCGCATTCGAAGCGATACGCAGCGAACGCGACATCTTGCTGGTCGATCAACGCGGTACGGGTAACTCCAACAAGTTGGCGTGTGCGATCGACGAGGAAGATCTCGCCACTATGGACATCGATCTCGAGACGGCCGTGGAGCAGACTCGAGAATGCCGCGATGCATTACCAGGCGACCCGCGGTTCTACACCACCAGTGTTGCCGTCGACGATCTGAATGCCGTGCGCGAGGCGCTGGGTTACGAGCAGCTCAATCTATGGGGCGGATCGTACGGTACCCGTGTCGCGTTGCACTACATGCGCAAATACCCGCAACATACGCGCAGCGTCATGCTGGATGGAGTCGCACCAGCCGATTTCGTCCTCGGGCCAGCGTTGGCGATTGACGCGCAAGCCAGTCTCAACGATCTGTTCGATCGCTGCGCCGAGACGCCAAGCTGCCAGAATGCGTTTCCAGATTTGCGCGATCAGTTCTCGGAGCTCACCGGACGACTCGCAACCTCACCCGTCACGGTAACCGTTGCCCACCCGCGCACTGGCATTGCGGCCGAACAATTACTCAATGAAAGCGCGTTGGCGGCCGTCATTCGCCTCTCCAGCTACAGCCCAGTCATGCGCTCGATGGTGCCGCTGATGATCGACGAAGCAGCCAATGAGCGTTACACGATGCTGGCAAGCCAGGCACTAACGCTCAATGAAGGCTTCGCCGATATGTTGGCAATGGGTATGCACAACGCGGTTGTGTGCTCGGAAGACGCACCCTTATTTGACGACATCGCCGATCTTGATGCGCTACAGCGAACTTACATGGGTGACTTTCAGTTCCGCTTCCTGCGTGAGAGTTGCGCGATTTGGCCCAAAGGCATCGTTGATGATCAGTTCAAGACCCCTGTGAGCTCTGATCTACCCGTGCTGTTGCTGTCCGGCGAATACGATCCGGTGACGCCGCCGTCCAACGCGGAGCACGCCATGGCCACGCTCAGCAACGCGCTGCATGTCGTCGCGCCGTCGCAAGGACATATCATTTCCTCTCTCGGCTGCGTACCCAAACTTCTGGGCGAATTCGTCGCCGAGACCGATGTGTCCGAGCTGGATACGTCCTGCGTCGACCGACTCGGCCCCAAGCCCTTTTTTGTCAGCCCCCTCGGGCCTACACCGTAAAGACACACCATGATTGAAGTACAAAAAATCGCCAAGTCGTTTGGCGCCGTGCAGGCCGTTCGCGATGTGAGCTTCTCGGCACCGAATGGACGCATCACGGGCTTGTTGGGTCCTAACGGCGCTGGCAAGTCCACCACATTGCGGGTGCTGTATACCGCGATCTCGCCGGATACCGGCAAAGCGCTTATCGACGGGCAGGATGTCGCGCTCGACAGGCAGGCTGCCCGCCGGCGTATCGGTGCACTGCCACATGGCGCTGGGCTCTACCAGCAGCTGACGGCTCGCGAGAACATCGCGTATTTCGCCGCGATGCAAGGCATCGCCAAAAACGTGCGCGCGCAAAAGGTTCAGAACATGATTGACCTGCTCGAGATCAACGATTTTGCAGATCGTCGCACCAAAGGATTCTCGCAAGGGCAAAAAACGAAAGTGGCGTTGGCTCGCGCACTTGTACATGAGCCGCAGAATGTCATCCTGGATGAACCCACCAATGGACTCGACGTGATGGCGACGCGAAGCTTGCGTTCGATCATCCGAAAACTGCGAGACCAAGGCAAATGCGTATTGTTCTCATCACACGTGATGCAGGAAGTCGCAGCGCTATGCGATGAAATTGTCATTATCGCCAACGGCGAGGTATCGATCAGCGGCACGACCGAGCAGATTCAGCAACGAACCGGCTGTGACGATCTGGAGGATGCGTTTGTCAAGGCAATCGGTCCGGCAGGAGCGGCGGCATGAGACATATCCTTACCGTTTTCCTGAAAGAGATTCGCGACAATTTCCGGGACCGTCGGACAATGATGTCTGCATTGGTTTTCGGGCCGCTGTTCGGGCCAGTGATGTTCGCGGCAATTATCACGCTGACGCTGAAACAAGCGACAGGAAGCGCAGAAAAACCGCTACCGTTGGTGCTGCTGGGCGCCGACAATGCACCCTCGCTGGTTGCCCATCTCGAACAACGCGATACCGACATTGAGCGTCTCGAGCTGGCGCGCGATGAGGCAATCGAAGCCGTGCGTGCCGGTGACTACGATATGGTACTCATCATCCCACCATCGTTTGGCGAACAGTGGGCTAATGCCGAGGTCGCGCGCGTCGAGCTGGTCATGGATACCTCCGACAGCGACGCGCGCCGGCAAGGCAGTCGCGCCCGCGGCATGATCAATAGCTATGGCTCGCAGATTGGCAGCTTGCGGCTGGTCGCGCGGGGTATCAACCCGGAAATCACGCGGCCCATCGCAATCGACGAAATCGATACATCGACGCCCAGCGGTCGCGCCGGGCTAGTACTCGGCATGTTGTCCTACTTCCTGTTGTTCTCGATGTTGATGGGCGGCATGTATCTTGCGATCGACACGACGGCCGGAGAACGCGAGCGCGGCTCACTGGAACCACTATTGACGTTGCCGGCAACGCGCTCTGCGCTGCTCATCGGAAAACTCGCAGCAACCTGCTTCTTCATGGCGCTGTCGCTCGCATTGTCGGTGACAGCGTTCGCGCTGGTACTTGGCTTCATCCCGCTCCAGCAACTGGGCATGAGCGTGAACTTTGGGCCGCAGCAGGTGATCACGGCATTTCTGGTGACATTGCCGTTCGCGCTCATCGGCGCGGCGTTGATGACCGTCGTCGCGTCGTTCACAAAGAGCTTCAAGGAAGCGCAGAGCTACGCAACGTTTGCGATTCTTGTGCCGACACTGCCAATTATTGTCGCTGGCGTCATGAACGTCAGACCCAGCCTTGAATGGATGACCGTACCCAGCATGTCGCAACATCTGTTGATACTAGACCTGGTTAAGGGCGAACCACTACAGCCTTTGTTTATCGCCGTTTCGGCCGGATCGTCGATCCTTTTGGGGATCATCATGACCTTGATCGCGATCTTTTTCTACAAACGGGAAAGTCTGCTCATGTAGGGCGAATTGTAGGTGAGAGACTCGTGCGTTGTGTGACAGTTCACAAGGATACAACTCACCAATTGGCGCTACCATGGTTCTATGTCTCAGCTGACTGATAAACAACGCGATGCTCAGCGATTGCGACTGAAACGATTCTCGATGTCGGCCAGCCTTTACGGCATCTGGATAGCGATGACACTGAGTGCGTACGCGTTCGGCATGATCGAGACGCCGGTCACGGCGCTTTGGACGATGGGCGTCGGTGTGGTGCTCACGGTGCTCGCTTTCTGGGGCTGTATCTACAGCAATCTGAATCTGCGACTCAATGAACCATCGATGACGTTCCTGCAATGCGTTGTCGGGCTGACATGGCTGATGGTGTTCATGTATTGGGTGCCCGAGTGGCGCGACATCCTGATATCGGTCTATCTCATCGTCTTGATGTTCGGCACGTTCCAGCTCAATGCCAGGGAGTTTTCGGCGCTGGCATTTATTGCCTTCTCCGGTTATCTGATCATGACCGGTATCGACTTGACGATTGGTAGTGGCCACGAGCGATCAATCCAATCGATTTTCAGGGCTGCCGTGGTGGGTTCGTTGCTGGTCTGGTGCGCATACTTTGGTAACCATGTGAGCTCGCTACGGGAGCGCCTGCTGACACGCAATAACCGGCTGAACGAAGTGCTTACTGAAATGACCCAGCTCGCGGAGCGTGATCATCTCACTCAGGCTTACAACCGTCGTTCGATCATCGACTCATTGGCGAGCCTTCGCGAAGGTGCGCTGCGGTACGGCGAAATGTTCAGCATCGTGATCGTCGATATTGATTACTTCAAACAGATCAACGATCGCTTTGGACATCTCACCGGCGACCAGGTGCTAGCGGATTTCGCGTCGCGCCTGCGCAGTGAACTGCGCTTGCTCGACGAGGTATCTCCCGTTGTCGACCCGCGCAAACTGGGGCGCTATGGTGGAGAGGAGTTCATCTTGATCTTGCCGCGCACCGACCTCGCTGGCGCAGAACAATGCGCAGAGCGTGTTCGCCAGGTTACCGTCGCTCACGGTTTCGGCAAGGATCTGCGCATCACGATTTCGGCGGGCGTTGCGCAATATCACGCGGCTGAGTCGATTGAATCATTGCTGCGACGCGCAGACCAGGCGCTGTATGCAGCTAAAGACGCGGGCCGAAATACCGTGCAATCGTTGGTGGCAAACGCCGAGAGCGGCGTCTCACGCTCAAGCCCGGATGTCGTGCAACTGGCCGACTACAAGCCCGAGAAGTAACGCCCGGCTACTTGCCAATGCAAAACGATGAGAAGATCCGGCCAAGCAGGTCGTCGCTACTAAACGCACCGGTGATTCCTGCGAGCGATTGCTGACAAAGCCTGAGCTCCTCTGCCATCAGCTCACCGGCCTTGCTCGTACGCAGCTGATGAACACCAGCATCGAAATGCCCGCGAGCCTCTTCCAGCAAGACGACGTGCCGGCGGCGCGCGGAAAAACTGCCTTCGGCACTGCCTCCAATGCCAGCGATCTCAAGCAAGTGCGACCTCAACAAGCCAACACCATCGCCGGTCTTCGCAGACAGCGCGAGCAACGAAGCGCTGTAATTTTCCAGCTGGATCCGGGCAACGCTCGGCGCCTGACCAATCAGGTCAACTTTGTTCAGAACCACACTGAAATCGAGTTCGGCCGGCACGCTCGCGCGAAGCGCTGCGGCTGCCGTGGCCACATCCGCAACAGTGGCATCAATCATCAGCAGTGCATGATCAGCGGTTGCGATAGCACGATGGGTTCTGCGCACGCCCTCCTGCTCCACTGGGTCGTCGGTTGTACGCAAGCCGGCCGTATCGATCAGCGCAATCGGCAAGCCGTCAATCACCAACGACTCGCGAATAAGGTCACGTGTGGTGCCAGCAACGTCGGTCACGATCGCGGCATCATCACCGACCAAGCTGTTGAGCAAGCTCGATTTGCCAACGTTTGGTGCGCCCGCCAACACAATCTGCAGCCCGTCTGTTAACGCACGACCCGTTTGTACCTGGGCTTGCAAATGAGTGAAGGCAAGATCGACCTGATCAAGACGCGTCCGCAGCGCCGCGTCGTCCAGAAAATCGATCTCTTCTTCGGGAAAATCAATCGCCGCCTCTACATGCAAGCGCAGCTGGATAACGCGTTCAGTGAGTTCAAACACTGCCGCCGAGAACTCCCCTTGCAGCGAGCGCATGGCCGCTTTGGCAGCCTGCTTCGAGCCCGCATCGATCAAGTCTGCAACGGCCTCGGCCTGGGCCAGATCCATTTTGTCATTCAGAAACGCGCGCTCTGAAAACTCGCCTGGCCGAGCGAGGCGGGCACCGAGCTCGTCAGCGCGTCGAATCAATGCGTCGACGACCACCGGGCTGCCGTGGCCTTGCAGCTCGACTACGTCCTCGCCGGTATAGGAGTTCGGCGCGGGGAAATACAACACAAGGCCGCTATCAAGAACATCGCCCGCCTGATCTGAGAAACTCGCAAGCGTTGCATGCCTTGGTCGCAAGGCCTTGGCACATATCTGCTCGCCGATTCGCTTGGCATCGACGCCAGAGATACGAATAACGCTCACGCCAGCGCGGCCGTTGGCAGTTGCTGGGGCAACGATCGTGTCTTGAGAGGTCGTCGGCTCGGTCATGCCGGCTAAGGTGCGGCAAATATCAGCTCGATGCAATAAAGTAGCGCTTCGGCGGGTTAATTCCGCATGAATAACGAAACGGCGAAACGCAGATGATGACGGAAAAGGTACATTTTGAGAATCGGCAAGGGCACCGACTAGGCGGGCTCATCGATTGGCCCGCGGATCGCCACGGCGGCTTTCATGCGATTGCGCTCTTCGCGCATTGCTTCACGTGCACCAAAAACCTGCGCGCGGCGACCAACATTGCACGCGCACTCAACGCGGAAGGCATCGCGGTCATGCGCTTTGACTTCACTGGGCTGGGTGACAGTGAGGGCGACTTCTCCGATACGACCTTTGCCAGTAACGTCGACGATCTGGTCGATGCGGCGAACTGGCTCAAGGCTCAGTTTCAAGCCCCATCGCTGCTCATCGGGCATTCATTGGGAGGCACCGCTGTGCTGCAGGCCGCACCGCAGATCACCGAAGCGGTTGCCGTAGCAACGATCGGATCGCCATCGACACCCACCCACGTAGCGCATCTTTTTAAAGATGCCAGCGCGGATATCGAAGCGAACGGGCAGGCAGAGGTGTTACTCGCGGGCCGGCCGTTCACGATACGTAAGCAGTTTGTTGACGATCTCGCAGCACATCCTTTGGCTGAGACCGTACGGGGCCTTCGCAAAGCGCTCCTGATCATGCACTCGCCGGTAGATGAGACCGTAGAGATTAGCAATGCCTCGGATTTGTTTGCGACGGCAATGCATCCGAAGAGCTTCGTGAGCCTCGATAAGGCTGACCATCTGCTCTCGAACCCGGCTGACTCTTTGTATGCTGGTGGCGCGTTGGCGGGCTGGGCAAGACGGTATCTGCCGCGGCCCGATGCGCTCGGATCCGTAGCGGATGGCCACACGCTGGCAGAAACCCGTGCGGGAAGTTTTCGGACCACGATTCAATCAGGACAGCATGCGTTGGTCGCCGATGAACCGGCAGCGGTAGGCGGCGCCAACAGCGGCCCGACACCGCATGGTTTGCTCGCGGCCGCATTAGCCAGCTGCACGACGATGACGTTGCAAATGTATGCCAAGCACAAGGACTTGCCGCTCGACACGGTGCGCGTCGATGTGACACACGAAAAGCAGCGTAGCGACGCAGGCAGTATGGATGTCTTCACGCGCGACATCGAGTTGGTTGGTGAACTCAACCAGGAGACTCGCGAGCGCATGCTGGAGATCGCCGACAAGTGTCCCGTGCACCGTACCTTGCATGGAGAGGTGCGGGTGATCAACAACCTTATCGGCTAGCTAGTCTTTCGCGCTACGCTCTTCTGCCTCAACTACACGGTTGATTTGCCATTGCTGAGCAACGCCGAGCAAGGTGTTGGTGAACCAGTACAACACGAGACCGGCCGGGAAGAAGGCGAAGAACGCGGTGAAAACGATCGGTAACACTTTCATCACTTTTGCCTGCACCGGATCCGTTGGTGCCGGGTTGAGTTGTTGCTGTGCGAGCATCGCCGCGCCCATGAGCAGGGGCAGGATGAAAAATGGATCACGGCTCGACAAATCCTGGATCCAGAGCAGAAATGGCGCCTGGCGCATTTCGACTGATTCCAGCAGCACCCAGTAAAAGGCCAGGAAAAACGGCATCTGAATCAGGATAGGCAAACAACCCGCGGCGGGGTTTACCTTCTCGCGTTTGTACAGGTCCATCATTGCCTGTGAGAGTTTCTGGCGATCGTCCTTGTAGCGCTCCTGGATCGCTTTCAATCGCGGTTGCAACCTGCGCATCTTCGCAATTGATCGGCCGCTTTTTTCCGTGAGCTTATAGAAGACCAGCTTGATCAGAATGGTGACAATGATGATTGACCAACCCCAGTTGCCGACGAATCCGAACACGGTCGACAGCAGCCAAAACAGTGGATCAGACAGTAACGTCAGGATGCCGTAATCAACCGTCAGTGGCAGTCGCGGTGAAATCTGTTCGAGTTGATCCTGCAGTTTCGGGCCCACGAACAACGTGATCGGCAAACTGGTTTCCTGACCTGCAGCCACCGTGACTGGCGCACCCACAGTGCCAGCAACGAACGTACTCCCACTCAGACCGATCTGGTAGCGGTTGCTGGCATCTGCTGGCGGGATAATCGCAGACAGAAAGTGGTGCTCAATGGCGGCGACCCAGCCGCCCTGGACCGCGTCGATTTCAATCGAGCGATCCTGCAGGTCACCGATGGAGTGCTTTTCATACTTTTCGCCGTCATAGACAACCGGGCCTTTAAAGGAGTAGCTCTCCACATCAAACATGGACCGGTCTGCTGCCTCGGTCATGTGCACAATGCGGGCATAAGGCGCAGCATCCCATGCGCTGCCTGTCTGGTTGCTGACCTGCATATCCAGATCAACACGGTACTGACCCCGCGTAAACGTGAATTGTTTGGTAACCGTCAGGCCATCGCCGCTTGTCCACTGCAACGGCACCACAAGAGTCTGCTCGCCAGGACCGAGCTCATAATCGGTGGCCGCAGCGGTGAACGTTGCCCGGTGATTGGGCTCGCGTGTTTTGTCACGGGTGGTCAAGCCGGAACGGAACACCGCAAAGTCATTGGTCGCATAATCGAGTAGTGTGATTGGCTCGTCGGGCCGGTCTTTAGCCACGGGATATTTGGGCAGCCGGGCCGAGACGATATCGCCACCTTCTGGGTTGATCTCCAACTCGAGAACGTCGGTAACCACCCGCACGAATTGTTGTTGCTCGGTCGCGGACGGCGCTGTTTCGTCTGTGACAGTCGTGGCCTCGACACCCGGGACATCGCCGATGATTGGCAAATCATCGCCTGGCTGTGCGTTGGGTTGCGCGGGCGCCGCTGCAGCAGGCGATTGGGTAGCTGCCGGTTTTGGACCGTAGTCATCTTGCCAGGCTTGCCAGGTCATCAATGCCATGAGGCCAAACAGGGCCCAGGCAAACAGACGTTGATTGTCCATAGTGCTAATTCGTGTCGATAGTGAGTTTGACGACGCCCGACCCGCTAAAGCCGGCAAGCGCGGCCGCTATTATGCGGAATCCTTGCTTGCGGGTCGCGGTTTTTTTGTACTTAAGGCTCGCAATTGCTTGCGCAGACTTTCTTGCAGCGCTTTTTTGCTGGCTTTTGCAGCCGCCGGTTGGTTGACCACAACAAAGTCAGCGTTGGCCAACTGCCAGGCTTCGTGGCGGAATACTTCGCGGGCGCAACGCTTGATTCGGTTGCGTTGGACCGCTTGGCGGGCATGTCGCTTGGAAATCGCCAGTCCTAGCCGTGGGGCTGGCTGCTCATCATAACGGGCGCACACCATGAACAACGCATCGCGTTGTCGCCGGCTTTTCTTGAAGACGCGACTAAACTGCTGGCTGTTAAGCAGCCTGGCATCGCGAGGAAAATGGTAGGTGTCGGCGCCCATCTTAAGATTTGCGCGAGCGCCGGGTAGCGAAACGCACTACCCGTTAGCATGCCCTCAGGCTGAAAGGCGCTTGCGACCTTTGGCGCGGCGACGCTTGAGGACCAGACGGCCGCCTTTGGTTGCCATGCGGGCACGGAATCCGTGGTTACGCTTGCGCTTCAAATTGCTGGGCTGAAATGTGCGTTTCATGACCTGTGTCCTGATTGTGTCAGATTGGCACCGGATCCTCCGGGCTGTCTGCTGATCATTGTCGGGCGCGCAGGTAATACTCGCGACCGCGAAAAGGCAGGGAAAGATACGTGTTCCCGGGCGCGCTGTCAACGCCGTAATCGCCGGTGTGACAACTGCTTGTGGATAACTTTTTGTAGTCGGTATAAGCTTGCCGACCGGTTTGCGCGACGGCCTGTCGCGCGCCCTCGACCTTGTTTGTGGTGGTGATTTGGTGGAGTCGGAAACGACACTGTGGTTACGTTGTCTGCGCCGTCTGAAATCGGAGGTGCCGGAACAGCAGTACAACACCTGGTTGCGCCCCCTTCAGGCAGAACAAGAGGGTGATCGCTTGAAGCTGCTGGCACCAAACCGGTTTGTTGTCGACTGGCTTAACGGTCAGTTCATGACGCGCATCAGGGCAATCGCTGAAGAAGTGCACGGTGCACCAATGGATGTTGAGGCCAGCGTCGGCTCGGTTGCTGACCAACCGCAGGCGGCCGCGGCAGCTCGCCCAAGCGCAACGCCAGCCAAACCTGCTGGTATTCCGATGCCCGAAAGCAGGCTGATGCCAAACTTTACGTTCGCGAGTTTTGTTGAGGGCAAGAGTAATCAGTTAGCCCGAGCCGCGGCAAGCCAGGTCGCCGAGAATCCAGGCACGGCGTACAACCCCTTATTTCTCTACGGTGGGGTCGGGCTGGGGAAGACCCACCTGATGCACGCGATTGGCAACTCGGTACTCGAGAAGAACCCATCTGCGCGGGTGTGCTACGTGCATTCGGAGCGCTTCGTTGGCGACATGGTGCGAGGCCTCCAACACAATACGATCAGTGAGTTCAAGCGCGCCTACCGTTCCCTGGATGCCCTGCTGATTGATGACATCCAGTTTTTCGCGGGCAAGGAGCGCTCGCAGGAAGAGTTCTTTCATACCTTCAATGCGTTATTGGAGGGTCAGCGCCAGATTATCCTGACCTGTGATCGATACCCCAAGGAAGTGGTAGGGCTGGAGGAGCGCCTGAAGTCCCGGTTCGGTTGGGGCTTGACGGTCGCTATTGAGCCACCAGAGCTCGAAACCTCGGTGGCTATTTTGATTCAAAAAGCGACGGCTGCGGGCGTCAGTCTGCCCGACGAGGTGGCATTCTTCATCGCGCAAAGAGTACGTTCTAACGTTCGCGAGTTAGAGGGGGCATTGCGCCGAGTCATCGCTACGGCCAATTTCACGGGCAAGGCAATCACGATTGACCTGTGTAAAGAAGCTCTGCGTGATCTGCTCGCTTCCCAAGAGCGACAAGTGAGCATCGAAAATATCCAGAAGACATGCTCCGAGTACTTTAAGATCCGGATGAGCGAGTTGCTATCCAAGCGGCGCAATCGGTCGATAGCGCGACCTCGCCAGATTGCAATGAGTCTGTCAAAAGAGCTGACCAGACATTCACTGCCGGAAATCGGTGATGCATTTGGTGGTCGGGACCACACGACAGTGCTTCATGCATGCCGTAAGATCAAAGAGTTGAGAGACACGGAGACACGTGTAGACGAAGACTATAAGAACCTGTTAAGAATACTGACGGGTTGATGTGGATAAGTTGTGTGTAAATTGTTTGGCTAGGTTTATCCACAACCTACGCACAGGTTTTTGGGGGGTTACAGACAGCTGAGAACGGAGGTTTTTAGTGTCTAACACCCTGTAATTAAAAGGGTTATTTTAGTTATCCACAGATTTGTGGCTACTTAATAACAGTAATAAATATTCTAAGATTTCATATATTAATTAGGGCCTCTCTATGAAACTGACAGCAAGCAGACAATCACTGTTAGCCGGTCTCGGCGCTGTGATCGGTGTGGTTGAACGACGTCAAACTATGCCGATTCTTGCTAACGTACTTCTGGTTGCCAAAAGTAACCAGCTGGCGATTACGGCAACGGATATCGAAGTGGAGCTGCAATCGCAAACCGATGTCGATGTCGACATGGCTGGCGAGGTAACGGTGCCCGGCCGCAAGTTGTTCGATATCGTAAAGGCATTGCCAGATTCAGCGGAGGTAAAACTGACATTGAAAGGCGATCGACTAACCGTGCAAAGCGGCCGCAGCCGGTTCAGCCTGTCAACGTTGCCAGCCATTGATTTCCCGATCATTGATGATATCGACGCCGCACAAAGTGTTGAACTGCCAGTTTCGGTAGTCCATCGCCTGTTGAATAAGACGTACTTCGCGATGGCCCAGCAGGACGTGCGTTACTACCTGAACGGTATGCTCATTGAGACCGATGGCGGTGTCATCCGTGCTGTTGCTACCGATGGCCATAGGCTGGCGTTGTGCGAGAGCGCCGTCGATGGCGCTGCGCTGCCGGCGCAGCAGGTCATTGTGCCGCGTAAGGGCGTGCTCGAGCTGCAGCGGATGTTGGGTGACGACGGTAGTCTCAGTGTTGAGATGGGCAAGAATCACATTCGTATCAGCACTGCGAATATCCGCTTTACGTCGAAACTGATTGATGGACGCTTCCCGGACTATCAACGCGTCATCCCTTCCGACACGCGCAATTTCTTGACAGCTGATCGCGATACATTGAGGACAGCGTTGCAACGTGCAGCCATCCTGTCGAACGAGAAATACCGTGGCATTCGACTGGAGATTCGCGATAGTGGTGCGAAGATTATGGCGCACAACCCCGAGCAGGAGGAGGCCGAGGAAGAGGTCGAAGTCGAGTACAGCGGTGACGACATCGAAATTGGATTCAACGTCAATTATCTGCTGGACGCTCTCGGCGCAGTAGATGATGAAACAGTGCGATTGAGTTTGAACGATGCGAATAGCAGCTGTGTCATCTCCATCCCTGACATCGAGAAAAGCGATAGCAAATATGTCGTCATGCCAATGCGCCTCTGACGTTCTCGTCGCAACCTACTACGTCACGTGATCCTAAGGCGGCTCAAAGTCGCCCGGTTCCGGTGCCTGGACGATATCGACATCCGGTTTGCGGACCGTGTTACGGCTATAGTCGGCGACAACGGCGCGGGTAAAACTTCGATTCTAGAGGCCGCTTACTATCTCGGACGAGGCCGGTCATTCCGGCAACCTCGCGCTGATCGACTCATTCAGCACGGTCAGAAAAGTTTTCAAATCTATGGCGAAGTGGCTTTTCGGGATCGGGATCACCGGGTTGGTGTCGAAAGTGGCCGCGCGATCAGCAGAATCCGCGTCGATGGCGAAGAGCAGAAGAGCCTGTCCGCGATAGCGGAGCGCCTGGTTATCGAGGTAATAGAGCCCGAAATCCATACGTTGGTGGCAGAGGGTCCTGAGAAACGCCGCCGCTATCTGGATTACGGGGTGTTCCACGTGGAACCAGACTACCTGCAGGCTTGGCGACGCTACCGAAAAACACTGAAGCAACGCAACGCGGCACTCCGGCTGGGGCAGTCAGATGATGTGCTCGCGACCTGGGATAGTCAGCTGACAGACGCGGCGGAAACCGTCGATAGCTATAGGAATGGGTATGTTCGGATGCTCGCGCCCGCTGTTGAGCAAACTTGCGGCAGGCTTGGCCTGGACCATATCGAGATAGTCTATCGCCCAGGCTGGGATGACGCGTTATCGATGCAAGAAGCCATTCGATCAAGCCGGCAGCGAGACAGAGAGCAAAAATCGACGACGGTCGGGCCACACCGGGCTGATTTGAGAATCACCTGGTCGGGTCGGGCTGCTAAGCAGCAGGTTTCCCGGGGGCAGCAGAAACTACTGGCAGCAGGCCTGGTACTCGCACAAACAGCGCTTCTATCGCAGGTCAACGACAATCAGGCTGTGTTATTGGTTGATGATCCAGCCGCTGAGCTCGATTCAAAGTCACTATCACGCCTCATGGCAGCCATCATGGAGCTCCCTTGCCAACTCATCATGACCGCCATTAATGATGACCTGAAAGGTCTACCCCCCGAATCGACCATGTTCCACGTGGAACACGGCCAAGTCCGCCCAGGCTGAGCTGGGTTCAGGACCCGCGCTTCGGCCATGGCTGATCCCGCCAAATCTGCCTGATTTGAATGATTCAGTGCCCAGCGCCGCGCTTCGCAAAATGCTATAATTCCCTGTCAATTCTGAGGGTACGGCATGACCGACAAAACGCAATACGATTCCAGCAATATCAAGGTACTTAAAGGGCTCGAGGCGGTTCGCAAGCGCCCGGGCATGTACATTGGTGACACGGATGATGGCACCGGTCTGCACCACATGGTCTTCGAGGTAGTCGATAACTCCATTGACGAAGCGCTGGCGGGTCACTGCAACACGATTCAAGTCATCATCCACGACGACAACTCGGTTTCCGTCACTGATGACGGCCGCGGCATACCCGTGGACATTCACCCTGAAGAACAGCGTTCTGCGGCGGAGGTCATCATGACGGTCCTGCATGCGGGCGGCAAATTCGATGACAATTCGTACAAGGTGTCAGGTGGCCTGCATGGCGTGGGTGTCTCTGTGGTCAATGCGCTGTCGGACAAACTCACGCTGACGATTCGTCGTGATGGTGGTCTGCATCGCCAGGAGTACCACTTAGGTGAGCCCAAAGCGCCGCTTGAACGCGTGCGGGACACAGACAAGAGTGGTACGACCATTCGTTTCTGGCCCAGCCCAGACACGTTTACGAACATCGTGTTCCAGTACGACGTGCTGGCCAAGCGCTTGCGCGAGTTGTCATTCCTCAATTCTGGCGTCCACATTGAATTATCTGATGAGCGTACCGAGCAGCAAGACGTCTTCATGTATGAGGGCGGGATCCGCGCCTTCGTGGAGCATCTGAACCGCAACAAAACGCCGATCCACGCAGGTGTGTTCCACTTTCAAACAGAAAGAGACGACGTCGTCGTCGAGGCTGCGTTGCAATGGAATGACGGTTACCAGGAAAATATGTTCTGTTATACCAACAATATCCCGCAACGCGACGGCGGCACACATATGGCGGGGTTTCGCTCAGCCCTGACGCGGACACTCAATAGCTATATCGAAAAGGAAGTATCGACCAAAAAAGTCACCGCATCGCCATCCGGTGACGATGCGCGCGAAGGCATGACGGCAGTCTTGTCCGTGAAGGTCCCAGATCCCAAATTCTCCTCGCAGACCAAAGACAAACTGGTGTCTTCGGAAGTCAAGGGCATCGTTGAGTCGGC
>JBCCCC010000072.1:0-15354 GCA_039033695.1 Pseudomonadota bacterium
ATCATCCCAATCCGTCATGAATGCGTTGGCCGCAACCGTAATTCGTCCGTCCTCGCTGATTGAACGGATGGACGCCTCGTAGTTCCAGGTGTATTCCGGATCGAACTCGGCAACCTCGCCGCTCACCAGGGCGACACCGGTACCGCCTGCCCGATAGGCCCGCTGGACCGTCGCGCCAACCGTCGTGCGTTCGAATACATCATACCGAACGCCAATCTTCGGCAGCAATGCGCTAAAGTTAGTGTCGTTGTCGATCAACTCATCTGGCGGCAGGAATCCATCAACACCGATGGCATCGGTAGATGTCGCACTCAATGAACGGAAATCGCGAGACTCGTTGTCGTAGCGCAACCCTGCAACCAGCGTGAGGCGGTCAGTGTAGTCAAACTCTATCTCACCGAAGACCGCCACGTTCTCCTCTTGCGTGCCGAATTGTCGCTCCTGAAACACGGACCCTGGCGGAAACAGCGGGCTGACAAACGACGTGGGCACAACAATGTTATCGGTGCTGAAGTTGTCAAAATCGCCATAGTAAATCCCAACCAAGCCGCGCCAGCGCCCGCCAGCATCTATGCGCGCGCGAAGCTCTTGAACAATGCTCTCGTCGTCTTGTTCGCGATCAACGAATCCCGCGGGAATAGGCGAGTTATCGAGATCCTCAAGCCGCACGTAGTCGTGCGCATACACTGTTGACAACGATGTGAGCGTAACCGCATCACTAATATCCCAGTTCAGCTCCAGCGTGCTGATCGCATGCTCAGAACCTTCCTCGGCCGGCCGGTCCGACGTATTGATACGATCCGAGGGGAAGACCGTACTGTCGATCAGATCCTCACCGCCCGAGCTATCCGTAAAGCTCAAGGTGAGCTTCGCACTGATAGCGTCCACTGGCTGGAACAGCAGTTTGGCGCGTGCGGTTGTCGATTCTCGGGCATCGTAGTCTTCGTTGCGCGTCGGGTTGTCGACCCAGCCGTCGGTCTCGCGACGATCCGCCGAGATACGCAACGCGAGCCGGTCATCCAACAACGGAATGTTCAACATGCCGGCAATCTGGCTGCTATTCAGCTCTGCGTACGAAGCACGCACCTTCGCGGAAAACTGGTCAAGCACCGGATCTGCCGAGTTGATAATAATCGCACCGCCAATCGCATTACGCCCTTGCGTCGTGCCTTGCGGCCCCCGGAGAATCTCGATCTGCCCGATATCCCATGCTGAGTAAGGGCCGAAGAACGTCGATTGGTTGTTCGGCAACGACGCGCCATCAACGATGGTATTGATCAAGAGCCCGCCGCCTGAGCCGAGTCGCTGGTCAATGCCTCGAATCGTAAAACCCTTCTCGCCAAAGCTCTGTGAGACATTGGGCGTGCGTAGCACGACGTCATATAGGTCTTCGACGCTGCGCGCTTCGAGCTGCGCACCAGTAAACAATGCAACGCTTGTCGCGGTGTCTTGGAGTGTTCGCCCGAATTTCTCTCCCGTGACGATGATCTCGTCGATGTCCTCGTCCGAATCCTGGGCATAAGCCGTCAAGCTCACGCTAACCAGAATGCTAAGCGCGACCGAAGCGACCAGCTTGAATTGAAATGAATGATGCACAGAAGCCCCTTTTGTGACCTTTCTCGACTAAATGCAGCAGCTTTTAGTCAGTGTCGATTTTTAATGCAAACGATAATGATTATCATTTATAATTTTATCAAGCTTTTTTTTGGGCACAAGACATGTGGGTTGCGTCAGGGGTAGCATTGCAGGCATTGGGTATCGTCAGCCTGCGGTCAGCAAAACAATCATCGCGCGCCCGCTTGTGGCGAGTTCTGGGCGGCGTGGGTGCGCTTTCACTCTCGATAGCAGCGATTGCCCAGGGATTGGGTTTTGAACTTGGCCTCACGTGGGCGCTGGTTACGGTGTCGCTCGTTGCCTACGCGCTTATTCTGACGCCGGCAATCAATATCACTGAAGTCGGCCATCAACGTGTGCCGAAACGCACGCGCCGCATGCCAGCGGCGCCGTCCGGTTCGAAACTCCGCCTGGCCGTGCGATTGTTCTCGGCGGGCCCGCTTTATTTGATTTGCGCTCTCTCGCTGAGTTTGCTTATCGCTACCAAACCCTGGGCGCAAGAGATCACGCGGTTGTTCACTGGCGGCCTTATGACTCCCGTGTTCTGGTCCATTGGCGCATTGCACGCAACGGTCGATACACGTCTGCTGAGAGTGATCTACCTGCCGATCGCGATAGCCGCGATTGCTGGTCTGGTGTATTGGTTCTTATGAGTAACGCTAAGCAACGGGCGGCGGCCACCACGCAATCATCGTTTGTGAAGCGAATGATCGACTCGCATTCTGTCCTGGGCCTTGCATTCGCTGCACTAATCTACGTTGTCAGTGTTTCTGGTGCTCTGACCTTGTTTGTCTCTGAGATCAAACTGTGGGAGACACCGCAGTCTCAAACCAGCGCTTCGGCATCGGCAAAAGCCATTGCGGCAGCCGCCAACAACGCACAGGTAGCGTCGCAAGAGGGTTTTGAGATCCTTAACGTTATCGTGACCGCACCAAACGAGTTCCGGCCCTTTCTAACGGTTCGCCTGAACGAAAGAGCGGACCGTAACTCACCACTGATCAGCAAGGATTGGCTGGCCGATGCAAACACCGGCGAGCTGATTAACAGTGTCGACACCCCGTATGCTCACCTGATCGAGGAGCTACACACCGACTTGTTGCTACCGCGACCGTGGGGGCGTTACCTGGTTGGGCTCATTGGTGTGGCCATGTTCACGCTGATTCTGTCTGGGATCTTCGCGCACCCGACCATCGTGAAAGATGCCTTCAAGCTGCGCCTGAATCGCAACGCGCGTATGGCATGGACCGACATCCATAACCGCCTGAGCGTTTGGGGCCTGCCGTTTCACCTCGTCATTACGTTTACCGGCGCATTCCTCGGCATTGCTGGTATCACGGTAGCCGCGCTGGCCATGTTGGCTTACCAGGGCGACAGGGAGGCTGCCATCCAGGTGATCCAAGGGCCCCAAGCGATCATGGAAGCGCCAATGATGGCTGCACCGCCGGACTATGTTGGCATGCTGCGCAGCTCTGCCGCTTCTGACCGGGAGTTTTCGCTGCTGGTGGCGAACAATCCGCGCCATAGTGGCCATACGACCAGCGTTGCCTACTATGAGGCTGGCATTCTTTCCATGCGGACGTCGGATATCTACCGCAACTCAGGCGAGTTTCTGGAGAAATTCGGTGGCCGCGGTAGCCCTGCAGGGAGCCGGCTTTTTGGCATGGTTCAGCCGCTGCACTACGGTACATTTGGCGGATACCCGATCAAGTTTCTGTACTTCGTACTGTCCTTGGCACTGACCTATATCACCAGCACGGGCATGATGATCTGGTTCAAGCGCAAGCAGCAACAAGGTCAACCCAAGATCAAGTCTGAAGCTGCCTGGCGCGGCATGACCACTGGCTTGTCGTTCGCGATGGCGCTGGCCACAGTGCTAATGATTGCCGGATTTACGCAGTCGCTAACCATGGCGTTCGTGATTTGCTGGCTGGCCAGTTTCGCAATCATTTTTTGGAGTAAGCACCCACTGGCAATGGTGCGCATTCACTATTTTGCGATTGGCACCGTACTCTGCCTGTGCGCGCTGACGCAGTTGCCCATCGCCATGGATGCGGATGCTGCAGGCAAACCCATCCTGTATGGCATCAATCTGGCTGTGTTCATTGTCGGTGTTGGTTTCGCCTGGAGCGGACATCGGTTGCGCCCGGCGAAACGTGGCGCCTTGGAGGCCCACACTGAGCTGCCAGCATAGCTAGCATTCAGGCTATGTTGGAGCTCGCCTTGCGAGTCCCAACACAGCCCATAGCGAAATGGGACCAAATGGCCCAAACACCCCGCCGTTCAGAGTCGAATCGACGTGTGCTTGGTTATCTATGCGTTGTTTTTGAATCGCTCTAGAACTTAAGTACCGCACCGATCATCGCAGTCCGAGCTTTGTTCGGTCGAGCGCCGTAAGGCGTCCTACCAACAATCTCAAAATCATCTGTTGCGTTTTCTACGGTGGCGGTAAGCGTTAGATCGTCGGACCAAAGATACTGCAAAGAAAGATCAACAATGACACTAGAGTCAATTTCTTCAAACGCATCGCAACTTGCGCGAGCACAAGACTCGCCTAGATAGTTCAACGAACCGAACGCGCGCCACCGCCCAGCGTCGACTCCCAAGCTCAATAGTGCCTGCAACTCCGGTATATAAGGCAACGGATCACCCGCTTGAACGGCACCAAAGAAATCCGTATCGGCGATGTCGCTATCAAACTCGGCATCAATAGCCGTTAGCGTAAGTTGGATCGGAAACTGGACCTCGCTGTTGGCGGCCAGCACATGCTCAAGACTAAGCTCCAGGCCGATGACAGTCGCAGCATCACCATTAAAGGCATCTCCAATTTCACAATCAGTGCCAGACGACGCGGTGCACGTTCCGACAAGATTCTCATAGTCCGTCAAGAAAAAGCCTATATCAGCGCTAGTGCCGGCAGCGAAGTACCGCAGACCTAATTCGTAGTTCGTACTCTCTTCCTCGTCGACATCCGGCGCATTACTCGGCGCGGAGAAACCCCGATGAATACCACCAAAAGCCGACCACTTATCATCAAACGCATAGGTCATCCCGATGCCTGGAATAAAAACCGTCGTGCTATTCTCGCGTTGGTCGCGCAAGTTGGACGCAGTTCGATTCGCAGGGTCTAGAGTTTGACCTGGGCGCGTTTCCCAGCGCGTCCGCTCTTGCTCGATTCGTTCATACCGGAACCCGGGAGAGAAGAGCCAATTCCCGACTTCAATTTGATCACGCAGATACACAGCAATGACATCCGCTTCTTGTTGCTGGTTTCCAGCATTGCCCAACAATCCTAGATCGGCGAGTACGAGTTCGCCGTCGGTCTGAGTGTATGTGCTATTACGCTGTAGTCGGTCTGATTGATCCTGGTGGAAACGCACACCTGCAGAAATATCATGCAACAGACCGCCCCAATTGCCGAACCAGGACAAATCGAATTCAACGCCTCTTGAGTAATACTCGCGGGCATTCGATCGAACTTGAATTGCCCCATCTGGAGAATCACCACCATCGAGCAAGGCTTGCAACGCTTGTGTCGACTCGTTGCCAATCGAACCACCGCGATTGACTACCTGGACAAATTGGAACCAGCTTACGCCATTGAATGACTGGGCATCGGGCGAGCCCGTTACATCATACCCCTCCGTCTTAAACCAGTCTCGTTCAAAGTCATTGTTGTACGCCGAAGTGGTCAACGTAAGATCACCGCGTTTAAGCATGTGACGAATCAACACCTGCGTATGCTCAGTATCAATGTTGTCGAGTGCAGAAAGCCCATAGCGCCGCGTCGGAGATGCCGAGAAGTCCGCATCAGTTAGCCCGAGATAGGTCTGATCGGAATTCTCGCTCGAATATTGCACCTTCAAGTCCCATTGCTGCTCCCAACCATTTATAGCTCTAGGGGTATATCGGAATTTGAGCATGTAATCCTGCTTCTCCAGACCAGTGTCGCCGCCATTATCAAGACTTTGGAAGCCGTCACTTTGCCACTGATGAGTTTCTAGCAACCACCCGAAACGGCCATTATCTTCTCCGTAATTCGCATGCACGCGCCAAGTCGCATCGCTGCCAACTTGCGCATTTACAACGCCGCTTGCAGCTTCCGGAATTGGAGTAGAAATGAGGTTCACCGCACCGCCAATCGTATAAGGACCTTCGGTAATTGTCGCCGGACCCTTCAGCACCTCAACTGAAGACAAACGACCGGCTGTAGGAAAGTAGTAGGCCGCTGGCGCGGAATAGGGAGCCGGTGCAATGAGAACACCGTCTTCCAACAACGTGATACGTGCACTTCGCTCCGATGCGGTACCACGAATGCTCAGGTTTGGCCTCAACCCATAGCCATCCTCCAACTGCACAGAGACACCTGGAACGCCACGAATGATTCTCTGAATGTCGGTTTGGTTGAAACGTAGAATGTCAGCGGCATCCAGCACGGTCGCGCTGCCCGGAACTTTCGATAAGTTATCGGCATCGCCAATAATTGTGATCTCAGGCATCTCGCGATTTATGCTCGCATCCTCTGGCTCGTCGGTTTGTTGGGCTTGCACGCCAACGGCAATAAGCCCAACAAGGGCAATAACAAATCTATTCAAGTCAATTCCTATTTCATTAGCTAGTAACCACCGTTAGATGGTTGTCAAAACGATAGCCAGCAACGCGACGCCGCATCTGAGCGCATGATTCCAACGTGTCGCCGTGATATCGATTAACGATACCGCGACCTGTGCTGACAACAAATTCATTCGCCTGGGGATCAAAGCCAGCTCCTGCCGCATCCGAAACGCGCAAACTCTTGACAAGTCGACGCCTGCGGGTGTCCCAGAAACTGACTCGATGGCCTCGGGGACATGTCACCAAGGCCAATCCATTGCTCGGGTGGCAGCATACGCTAGCCGTGTATTTCTCCATCGCCTGCAAATCGGCCCACGGCGCACTCAACGTGCCAAGAAATGCCGCAGTTTTGCCTGCCTGCCAGGTTGATCGTAAAACCAATGGATCCAAACGTTGAGCATGCCCTTGCTGCTGCAATCCCACTAGTACTTCGCCATCGGGTAGTAAATCGATGTGACGTACACTGCTCATGGCCTCTGCTGGAACCTGACGCGCAATAAGTGCGCCGGTCGACACTTCAAGCTTCACTAACGAGGGTTGCATCCGATCGATATTTAGCGGCTGTCGACCATAACTCGGGTGGGTTGCGATTCCGCCGTTGGCGACGACGAGATGACGACCACCATTGATTAGACGTATCTGGTGAGGACCGATACCGTGGCTCGGAAGCTCGTGCACTGTCTCTAGTGAGCTTGCCTCTCTCACAACAATCACCCCAGTGCCGGTGTCAAGATTGTTCTCACTTGTAAGAAAATACCGACCATCAGCGCTGTAGACACCGTGACCATAGAGATGCCGGTTTTTTGGTGTACGAACAACCCGGATCAACTGGCCACTACTCAAATCCAGTTGATGCAGGGTTCGTCCTGGCCTACGCGCAACGACAATGAGCGAGGATTTGTCCGGCGCAACGACGCTATCGTGCCCGCGCTCCTCCAACGCCGTCGCATAGTCAACACTGCCGCCAAGATCAACTCGCACAACAACGTAGCGATCTTGCTCGTCGATGGCGGCACTAACTAGTCGCGAGCGCTCGTCCCGCCCACGCGCGCACCCGACAGCAAGAGCGGCGAGTGAGAATATCGCACGACGACGAGTAAACACTGCTTCAGTCACCGTCTTGGTTGTTGAAGCCGAGATTGACGTCTGCTGCAACGGCGGCGTCGATGAACGAATCCGCTAGGTCTTGTAACGACGTGCGAACAGTATCGATATCTCCAGTTTCTGTGCCGAGAAGAATAGACTCAAGCGAAGCATTCAGTGCGGCCAGCCCGGCTTCGGCAGCTCCGAGCTGAGCATCTAGCTGATCCGCAATTGCCTGTGAGTCATGAGCACGCCTCAGATAGTCACGGAACCCATAGTCAGTAGTCGCAGAACCAATGTCCAGAAATGCGCGAATGGCGGCCGAATTCGCCACTAGATTGTCGACTGAATTCTCCGAACGGAACGACTCAGTGGTCATCGCGCCCGTTTGCTGCGGACGGGTGACCTTTTCATCGGCCACAAACTCCGTTTCTTGTGCCAAACTCTCGAGAATTGCTGTTAGCACTTCAGTTCGATCCATGAAGACGCCGCTGCCGTTAACGAAATCAGCAACCAGCTGCCCAGAGGCATCCCATGCGGTGGATAGTTCAGTGGCCATTGTGGCGTAGTTCGATGCGATCGACACAGCCAGCTCACAACGACGCGGACCGTTGGTTGTGTCATCGAGACCACCCAGATCAAAGAGTAGATATTCGATTGCTGGCAAACCCTGGGCACCGACCGGGCTATTGGCGACAATCGCTTCATCGATAACCTGACTTCCTGACAACAATGCCGTTACGTTATTGAGTACGGCATCATTCTGATCAGGGAAGAACTGAATACGCAGGCGCCTATTGTTCTCTTCCACAGGGCCAAACCGAACAATTGTGGCGCTTTGCCAGTCACGCATCGCATCGCGCCACGACGACTGCAGCGCAGCAAGGTCGCCTGCTGACGGCGAGGCGCAATAGTTCATCAAAGAGGTCTTCAGTGCGTCTGCCGAAGTGGCCATCGACGCATACGCTGGCGACACTACGTTCAATGCTAATGCCTCAAAGAATCGTTCCTGCTCTTGCGCTATGGTACCGATGGTGCCGAGAGGATCAGTTGGCGCGGGCGCTACCGGCGCCGGGGACGAGCCGCCGCCGCCACCTCCACAGGCAACAAGTGCGCAAGCGGCAACGATGGTAATGTTGCACGAGAGTAGAAACTGAATACGATCGAACATGTTATTCCCCTTCCAAAGACTACAGCGCCAGGACAAATGCCGCTAACGCGTCTTGATCGCTCGGTTTAAGCACCGAAAAATTGGCGGCGGCTTTGGCACCCTCGCCGCCGTGCCACAAAATGGCCTCATGAACTGTCGCAGCACGGCCATCATGCAGAAAGCCCGTTCGTGGATTGAGTTCTGCAGATGCACCCAGAGCCCATAACGGTGGGGTGCGCCACTCACCGCCACTCGCGTCGCCCTCGGCGAGGCCATCAGCCAAGAGCGGCCCCATATCATGAAGTAATAGGTCTGTGTATGGCCAGATGCGTTCGGTAGGACCATTGACGACCAAGTCATGCGACGGCGTGTGGCATGAATGACAACCGATGTCGGTAAACAACTGTTTGCCACGCTTAACCTCTAAAGTCACCGGCCGCGCGGCAGGCACAGCGATCGACGCCGTAAAATCGACAACCGCCTGAAACAACGCGCCATTGATTTCATGATCGCCGCCAGGACCATCGCCGCTATGCTGAAGCGCACAATCCGACTGCATTGGTGTGCAAGACTCATCAGGATTCAGTTCGCTCGTAATGCCAATGTCGTTGAGAAACGCATCTGCCGTCTGGGCCGCGACGGTTGGATGTGGCGCCTTCCAGCCGAATCTGCCTATGTCGCGCCGATTAGCTGTCGTTACCCAATGCACTCGACCGGAAATACCATCGTTGTCTTCATCTTCGGGATCCGCCAGCGCGATGATTCGAGATTCCGGAATAGCCTCTAGCAACCCTAAGCCAGCAAGAGAAGGTGCGATACGCGCAGACACGATCTCATTCGGCCATTGCTCGAGCGAAACACTAAACTCTCTCAACTGCGGTGCTTTTTGATCAGCCGCAATGGTCTCAACCGCAATAGCTGGTAGTGGTTCCCCATAGAAAAACCCCGCAATCCTCTGCCCGTCGCCTCTCAAATCATAGGTAGCCCGAGGTTGCAATTGACGACCAAAATGCTGAAACGCCACGCCCCCATTAGACATTCTGAATACCGTTGAGACCGAATCCGGATTGTGGAGTACGCTATCGCCACGGCCACCCGCTTGATGGCAAGACTGGCACGATCTGGCATTAAACAGTGGCCCCAGGCCGTCGCGTGCGCGAGTCGATGCCGGTGCCGCAACCCAAGCATCACGAAAAAGAGCAAACCCGGTCCAAAAGCCCAACTCGGATAATCGATCCATGGTTGGATTTGGCTGAATTAGCGAACCAGATATCCCTGAAGAGGACGTCCAGGAACCGCCAGGCGCCGGCAAATCCACTATCGCATCATGCTGCTGACAAGACGCCAGGAGCATAGTGCCTAACAGACAACCGATCGCAAGAGCTTTCTTCACAGAGAATCCAAAAACGCAAAAAGCGCCTCGCGTTCGGCGATATTCATGGACAGCACGGCAGCTTTGCTCTGTTCCGCTTCACCGCCGTGCCAAAGCACTGCCTCCTCCAGCGTACGCGCACGGCCATCATGTAAGAATGTCACATCCGGATTGACGGTTTTGGCAAGCCCAATACCCCATAATGGCGCGGTTCGCCATTCCGTACCGGTTGCAAGGCGATCCGGACGACCATCTGCTAAGCCTTCGCAGCGAAGTACAAAAGTGCAGTTTTGACCCGAAGCACATGCACTACCGTCAGCAAGCTCGCGCGTAACAGGCTGGCAACTGCCGCCCATGTCGTGTAGCAACAAATCTGTGTACGGATATATGATTTGATTCGACAACACGTCTATCGGGGGAGCGTTCGGGATGAGCTGATTCAGATCGATCTCTCCAAGCACGCTACCGGCAGCTTCTCCCGTCTGGAAACTCTGCGTGTGGCAACCTCCACAACCAGATTCGAAGAATAGCGTACGTCCTTCAACGATTTGCGTATCCCAGGTATTGGTCGCCGTGTCGAAGCCACGTCTGTCTGGTACCGCAAGCAAGCGCGAATAAAACTCAACAAGCGCAAGCTCCAGATCAGAGATATCAACGCCGCCGGGAAACTGATCAGGTTCGAGCAACGCCGCCTGCGTACAGCTCGCCTGATCGGCCGCGCAGGGCTCGGATGGCGCAAGACTTGAAGTCACGCCCATATCCCCGCGATAGGCACCGACGCTCTGCTGCAGCACCGTAGCTGAGGTTGCCTTGTGACCGTATCGACCAAGCTCAACGGTCCCGGTCGTCTGATCAAACACCTCGTTTGCTCTACCACTGATCCCATCGCCATCCGCGTCGGCTGGATCTTCATTGGCACGGATAGCAGATTCTGGAATGGCTCCAAGCAAACCGAGACCAATCATTTGCTGGGCGATTCGCGGCGAGAACATTACTCCAGCAGAAAACTCACCATAGCTAAGCTCGCGAACTTTGTAAGTCGGTTTGCGAAGCTCGTAGGCGGTGCCGTCTTCATAAGTGCCTGCGACGGGCTCATACTCGATGAAGGCGAACGCTTCACCGATTGCTGCGCTGGCACCACCGCCAAACACCGACAAGCCTGATCCAGGAACATTGCTCTGAAATGTGTCTGTCCCGAAGGTCTGCAGCTGCGTACCATAACGAGCGTCCGCTATGGGACTATTGTCAGCATTGTTACCAAGACTAACTCGCAGGAACATCGAGTCGAAAGGTGTCGTCGAATCAGCCGGCACTCGACCACGGCCGTCGCGAATGTGGCAGCCCTGGCAAGTTGGCGCATTGAGTAACGGGCCCTGACCAGCCTGGTCATTGCGGAAAATCGCGTTGCCACCTTTGAAATTCGCGTCAGCCGAAAAGTCTTGCTGAATCAATTGCGGCGCTTGACTAAATGCCTGGTCGTTCGTCAACGCCGTACCCGCATCGTCACCGGAGAATCGCTCGGTAGATGTGAGCGGCGGCACGACAGGTGCCACCGGCGGCGGGGTTGGCGGCGGTGTTACTGTCGGGTTCGGCCCAGCACTACTGCCACCACCACCGCAGCTGCTCATCAAAAGACACATTGACAAAGAGAGCGCAGCGCGCGGCCCATTCGGGCGCGCGCGCGCTTCTCTGTCGCTGCAACTAGTTGCAGACTCAATCAAGAAATTCAGTTTGGTTACCTCAGATGTCTTCTTCCGTATCCTGCCTCAAGTCTCCAACTGTCACACCTAAATCAGAGATAACCGTCTCAAGCACATCGGTTTGCGCAGACAATGCCTGAATCGAGCCACTGATGTTCGGCTCATTAATACCAAGCTGAATCTGGGTATCAAATGGCATGCCCGCTTTGGCCATATCATCGATAGTACTAATCCGAATCATTGTGGTCTCCAGTGCAGCTCTAAACGAATTTGCAGTCTCAACAAATCCCTCAGCGACCAGAAGATCGTGAATCCCGGCTCCGGACACGATCGAACCGTCTGTCCGAACGTACTCGCCGTAATACGAGTTCTCGATGCCTTTGGCATTCGTGACAATGTCGCGATGCGTGTTGTCAGAGAAGCATGAATGTTCGTCTTCTTGGCTATTGGTCAGCAGCGCAATATTCATACGTTCCCCTGCCAACTCGCCGAATCCGAGGCGCCCCATACCTTCCAGAATTCTTGCTAGAGATGCATCGCCGCCTGCAACGAAAGTCTCGTAGTGGTTTCCGCTACCGTTAGGGTTCCACGCGTCAACCAAAGAACGCAGATCGTCGACCAAGAGGCTAGCTGCCGCTTGTATATAGACACCTCGGCGCTCGCAAATGACGCTGGCTGAGCTTGTACCCAAGCCACTGGTGCAGGCGGAACCAACTTGGTAATCGGAAACCGGGCGCTGACCGCCGGTGGCATCTCGGTCACCGGTCGCGGTTAGGTCCTGATTGAGATCCTGACCCCACAGGAGAAATTCGATCGCATGGAATCCTGTCGACAGATTGCGCTCGTCGCCGCCCAACTCGTTGTTATCGCGCAAGGTCTGCTCACTGATTGTGATCGTGAGATCAGCAATGATGTTCGGATTCACTGAAGCCGTCGAACCGGGTACTTCCGGACCGGCATCGCCGTCAACCTGAGCTGCAACATAGTCGATCAATGCCTCACCTAGTGGCCAAGCATTTATCGCGCCTTCAGGTCCATCGCCCTCCTGACCTAGGCTGCCATCGGGCAGCAACGCGTCAATTGGGCCTACACGAAACCGGTAAACCTCTGTTTGACCATAGGGTTCGTTCGCATCTATCCAGGCTTGTTTGGCAGCATCGAAATTCTCCTGGGTAGGCGAGGCGACTAGCGCATCAACAGCAGCCTGCAAATCCAACGCTGTCAGCCAAGAGTCAGAATACGCAGCGTAGGCAATGTTAGCGTTTGTCGTCACGACATCGGCACGCGTTACCGCGAGCGGCACGCCCGATGGGCCAGCGGGGCCCGTAGCGCCCGTCGCTCCGGCTGGACCTGCGCTGCCGTCGTCGCCTTCGCAGCCGGCGAGCGCCAAAAGACTCGCGCACAGTAATCCCATAATTTGTTTATTCATCGTCCCCGTCTCCGGCTTGTTATTCGCATTAAATGTAAATGATTCTCATTAACGATAACACGAAGTCAAGCATTTGCAACCTACGATTTCGGCCGCGTGCTTAGTCGCATTACAAACGTAGTTCAACTGCAAGATTCGTCATAGAAAAGGTTTCGACAATGGTCGATGTTGAGTCACAAGACTCCGGCATTGAACCTGCTACGACTTAGCGCGCGCAGACCGTTGCGCGAATTGGGCAGTGCAGAGCGTTTGCCTGATTCGGATATAATGCCAGCTACTTGAGATAGCAGATCGCCAGACAATGCCCCACTAGACTTGCTCTGCTGAAAGCTCCCAGACTGTAATTCATGGCTATGGATTGGCTGCTGTAGGTCTGCGTCGAATGCCGTCCAACAACAGCCTTACAAGGTCGGAGTTTCGCTGCTTTTTGTTGTTGGCGTTCAATGCAAGGTAGCTGTCGTTGTGAACGACTGCATGAATCGCATGCACGACTATGTGGGCCTGACGATCACGCTGGTCGTTCTGTAGTTGAGGATGATCGCGAAGCTTTTCCTCCAACGAGCGAATCATTGAGCGTTGGTCGTTTGCGATGAGTCGAGCAAGCGCGACTGGTATTTGACATTCCTCAAATACCGCCCGGTTTAGGTCATAGTCGGCAGCGTAAAGAGCCGCTAAACCCTCTGCCAGGCGCTCAAGGATCATATCAAGCGGTGAACTATCAGCTGCGATGCGAGCGATCAATCGCCGTGACCGGGTATTGAAAGTCACTATCGACTCCCGTGCAATTGCGTCCAGGACGCATTCCTTATTCTCGAAATGCCGGTAAATCGCGGTACGGGGTATGCCGACGGATTTCGCGATTTCTTGCATCGCGAAATTGTGATACCCGCGGTCAACGAGCATTCGCCTTGCAACAGCCAGAATCCGGCCGCGAGTGGCGTTGCCAACCACACTCATACGAGACGATGCTCCAGCTCTACGGTTCGCCACGAAACGACTCCCGAAACACACAAGTTGTCATTGAGTCAGCTGGCCACTGCTATGGGCTTTGCCGAAACACATTCGCCAGTCGTGTACACCCGAAGAGTCAACGGCTTAACTGCTCGTTACAGTGAACAAAGGCAAGTCGGCTTCGGAACAGCCGCATTTGAGCACACAGCGACATCGAATCTAGGCCTGAGGATGCATTCCCGACCAAAAGTCTGATGAACCGATCGACTAAACATCTGATGTCTTCTCCGGCCCCCAAGTTTTATCGCCTGTTCTGCTAGCAAATAGTTATTGCAAATGATAATCATTATCATTGACGATATCAATGATAATGATTATCATTTGCAATAACGAATCGGGAATAGCCAATGCCAAGCTCAACTGACGTTCTTCGAGCAGGTGCCTTGAACTCACATCGAAGCTTCAATGACACACCAACAAACAGCCTTTCGGAAGGCGCCCAGTTGTTTGTGCTGAGCGCACGTCATTGGGCCTTCTCGCTGTCGGACAAGCACTGTGCGGGCTGTTTATTGCGACCAATCTATGAGAGCTACGGTCTACCAACCGCTCTACCCATCATGAATGAGCTGATGTGTTTCGTTTCCTTAGCCTGCCGCCGCCAGCTTGCCATTAGCCACCCGACTTGCCCGGTTGTTACACCCGACGAGATGGAACTACTCGATGTGATGCGGGCATTGCAGAGAAACGACCCGCACTCGGCGTACGCAGCAGCAACCGGGATCTTTGAGGGCAGCTTAGCGACAACCTTCTTTCGCATTGGCAGGGCATACATCGCTCAGCTCACTGAAAACGGGCTGTCCGTAACGGGTGTCAGGTACTTGAGTGAGGTTGCAACCAGTGGCGGTTAGCACGGCCCTCATTGCGCGATCGTCGCTTCTTCGCAAGCTACTCAGGGCGACGTTTATCACTGTACTGGTGCTCGCCTTGTATGCCGGCAGCTGGGTCTGGGTACTAAGCCTGGAAAGCTAACACGACAACAGGCGTCAACGAGGTGTCTGCAAACGATACGCATCGTTTGCATCTGATGGATCGGTTCACAAGACGATTTGTACATATGCCGGGTATTGCATGAATTGCCATGCAACCCACTCGATAACACAAAGGGGATAACAACAATGGTAACGCACAACCGCGTATTTTCGATCATGGCAGCGCTTGCGCTGCTGCTTCCTTCGCTTGCTTCGGCCCAATCAGACACGGCGCAGATGGAAGCAATCGATGAAATTATCGTCAGCGCAACGCGCACCGGCCAGCCCGCTACGGCAATCGCTGGCACCATCAATATCATTGACAAGGAAGCACTGCGCCAGCAAGTGGCGATCAGCGATGATCTGGCTAGCGTCTTGTCCAGCACTATCCCCGGATTCGCGCCTAGCTCGCAGAA
>JBCCCC010000073.1:0-14985 GCA_039033695.1 Pseudomonadota bacterium
ATCGCCCACACCATGAACATCAAGGCAATTGCCGAGTTTGTCGAGAACGACGACATCCGCACGACATTGCACGACATGGGCATCGATCTCGTGCAAGGCATGGGTGTCCATAGACCTGTGCTACTCACGCCTGAATTCGCCGCTGGTCTAACCGATTCACCGCAACTCATCGCCATCTAGCACAAATAACAAACGAGAATACTGTCATCATGAGTCAGCCATTGAGCACCACCGAGCCCTGCACCGAGTTCTCAACCCGGTTCGTTGCAAACATCAAGAGCATGCCGCCACTGCCGAAAGTCGCGCAGCAAATAATCGATCGCCTCGATGACGAGTTCATTGACGGTAACGAGGTCGCGGACATTATCGCGCAGGACCCGGCCATCTCAGGCCGATTACTGGGGCTCGCAAACTCCGCTTACTTTGGGCTCAGCCAGCCGGTCGCCAACATGAGAGACGTCGTTAATCGCGTCTTTGGCGCCGATCACGTGCGCACACTCGCGTTCGCGCTTGCGACGCGCCAGTCTTTCGACACGGGCAAATGCCAGCATTTCGACGCCAACAGCTTTTGGCGACAGTCGCTGCTGACCGCGACATTTTGCAAGCGCATATCGCTCAGCATGACGACGCTTGAACCGCATGATCGGGACTATGCGTTCGTACTGGGCTTGTGCCAGGGCATCGGCCTGCTGGCGCTGGCTTTTGTTGATCCCGAGCGACTTGACCAGTTGCTGACCGATGCTCCCCAGAGTGATGCCGTCGCACTCGACAACGCACTCATGCAGGAATTCGGTGCCACTAACTGGACGCTCACGGCGGCCCTTGCCAAGCACTGGAACATGCCCGATAAGATCGTCGATACGTATTCGGCCTTTGGCGCGGTGGGCGATGGCCTCCCGCCGTTGGCTATCATGCTGCAAACCGCAGTCAACGCAGCGAATGCACAGTCGGAACAAAGCTTCGAGGACGACATGCCTCATGCGCACATTGAATGCTTCAATGAACACGCGCTGGCGCTCGGTATCGAACCAGAGAAACTCGATCAAGCGTTGAATCTGAGCGAGAGTCAGGCATACACGGTCAATGCCAGCGCGCAACTGATGTCAGGATAGCATCGCGCCGGTCGCCGACAAGTCTGACGCACACAATTTTGCTACCATCGCGCCCGGCCAACATTCCGGCCGGCTGTGATTGGACGCTCCCCTGTGATTAGTGCTGCAAACCTGTCGATTCAGTTCGGCGCAAAACCCCTGTTCGAAAACGTCTCGGTCAAGTTTGGCAATGGCAATCGCTATGGACTGATCGGTGCCAATGGCTGTGGCAAGTCAACACTGATGAAGATCCTGGCGGGAACGCTCGAGCCCACGGTAGGCAATGTATCGACTGACCCTGATGTGCGCATTGGCCAGTTATCACAAGACCAGTTTGCGTTCGAGGCCCACCGGGTTCTGGACGTTGTCATCATGGGTTATCCGAAGTTATGGGAGACCATGCGGGAACGCGATCGGCTCTACTCGCTCACCGAAATGAGCGATGAGGAAGGGATGCGTGTGGCGGAGATTGAGGTCGAGTTTGCCGAACTCGATGGCTATTCAGCTGAGTCTCGAGCCGGAGAATTGTTGGAAGGCGTTGGCATTCCCGTCGATCAGCATGAAGGACCGATGAGCGAAATCGCCCCCGGCTGGAAGCTAAGGGTGCTGCTGGCGCAAGCGCTGTTTTCCGACCCGGATGTTTTGCTGCTTGATGAACCCACAAACAACCTTGATATCAACACGATTCGCTGGCTTGAGGAGTTTCTCGATTCCCGCAAATCGACGATGGTCATCATCTCGCATGATCGCCACTTTCTGAACAGCCTGTGCACGCACATGGCTGATCTGGACTACGGCAAACTGCAGGTCTTCCCCGGCAATTATGACGAGTACATGACTGCAGCCACGCAGGCGCGCGAACGAGTCTATGCCGACAACGCCAAGAAGAAGGCGAAGATGGCCGAGCTGCAGACGTTTGTTAGTCGATTCTCGGCCAATGCCTCCAAAGCGAAGCAGGCCACATCGCGAGCGCGCCAGCTGGAGAAGATCGAGCTCGAGGAAATCAAGCCGTCAAGTCGCGTTAGCCCGTTCATTCGGTTTGAACAGGAAAAGCCGCTGAGACGCATGGCTGTCGAAGCCAGCAACCTGACAAAGGGCTTTGACGAAGGCCCGCTGTTTGAGAATTTTACGCTCAATATCGAGGCGGGCTCCCGGGTGGCGATCCTCGGGCCGAACGGCATCGGCAAGAGTACGCTGGTTCGCTGCCTGATGCAGGAGCTGACGGTCGACGGCGGGCAGGTTAAGTGGGCAGAGAACGCCGCGATCGGCTATTTCGCCCAGGACCCGGCCACACAATTCGAGCATGAGATGACACTGTTTGACTGGATCACCCAATGGCAACCAAAAGGCGCCGATGAGCAGCTGCTGCGTGGCACGCTTGGTCGCATGCTGTTCTCGCGCGAAGACAGCGAGAAGTCAGTCAAGGTAGTTTCAGGTGGTGAACAGCGCCGGCTGATGTTTGGCAAGCTTATCCTGCAGCAGCCCAACGTCATGATACTGGATGAGCCTACCAACCACCTGGACATGGAGTCCATTGAGGCGCTCAATCTGGCGCTGGAAAACTATGAAGGTACGCTAATTTTCATCAGCCACGACCGGGATTTTGTGTCTTCGCTGGCAACGCGCATTGTTGAGATGACGCCCTCTGGCATCATCGACTACAGCGGTAACTATGAAGACTACCTGCGCACCCAGGTACTCAATGGCAGTGAGCGTGTCGCCTGACGCGTTATTGATGCGAACCGCTGCGTGAACTGCGCAGGCGGCCTCGATGGCGTCTCAGACTGCGCTGGCAGTCATCAGAAGAACATCTGGAACTGGACGGCTCCGCCGCCAAAGCCCCGCTGGCTGACCTCCTGACTAAGCGATGCGCGTACGTGCGCTCGTGCCGAGAATGCGTAACGAAAACCGACGATGAGCTTGTCACTGAACTCACCGAGCGAATAGCTTGCGTCTGGCGCGGCAGCGACATACTCGAAATCTGGCACGCCCAATGCATAGCCAACACTAATGCCGCTGTTTGCCCGCAGGTATTCATAGAAGGCGCCGCCCAGCACTTCCTGACGCGCGTAGCGATGCGCGTTGAAACCGATGGATTGCGCCTCGCGATCGACATAGTGGGCGAGCACGCGTAACCGATGCCGCTCCGTCAATAAGCGCACGTGCTCAGCAGACAAGGTCAGTTCGCGATTGGCATAGTCGTAATCGAACCCCGGAGAGCGAAACTGGCGCTCATCCTCGAAGTCCACCCACTCGCCCCAAACGGACCATAGACTGCCGTCCTCAGACTGTCGCGAGAGGCGCAGCTCAGCGCGATTGTTCTGTTGCGCCTGGTAGGCGAGCTCGATCGAAACACTCGCATCATCGAAGCGTCGCTCAAAGCCCTGTCCGACCCTGCCTTCGCTATACACGAACCAGTCACCTGGCAGGCGCCAGCGAGCCACCCACTCTAACGATAGCGCTTGTTGTTCTTCGACGCCCCCAAGATCGTTCTTGCTCTCAAAATTGATGTCCTCGAGCAAGACCGAGACGCGCAGGTACTCCTGCCGTGAGTTGCGATACAGCGCGTAGCCGACGTTGACGTCCATGAACGACTTGTCGTACTCAGGGTTGACCGTGACGAATACCGCGGAGTTATCCAGGATCGAACGCTCGAAGCCGAGCAGCAGTTGCTCTGTCGTTACCGTCCGTCGTCGTTGGCCGTCTCTCTCGAAGCGCCCCGAAAACCGCCATTTGTCGTTAAGCGATTCATTCACACTAAGATCGATATCGGTAAACAGGCGATCAGATGACACACTGCCAGTGTTCACACGAAGCGCATTGTTGGTGAATTGGTCTCGCTCCCATTCGAATTGCGCCTGCAAGTCCCACGAGTAGTTGGCTAGCGCGTGCACATAGAGCAGATCATTGCGATAGCCGTCTTCAAACGCCCAGTCTTCCTGCGGCAACTCCGCGCGAGCGCCGAGCGCAATGACCATCGTTAGCAAGGCGAGATACTTCATTGCGACTCCGTGGGCCTGGATTCTTGCTATTAGAGCCCGACGGCAGGCAAAACCCAAGTACATTGAGCGTCGATCGCCGACACGCGGCGTCGAAAAGCGATGTCGAAGAAGTGACTAGCTCGGGTACCCCGCGCTCTGCAAGACCAATCATCGTCACGCTTACCATCGGCGCGAACACGCTAACGGAGCGCAGGTAGCCATGCACGTCTGGTCGTCGCAATGCAGTTACAACTGCACAGCAGCCTGTGCGACACTTGGATTTCGCAGCCAGAATGGTTAGTCGTGACCAAGAGCAGTACCGCAAAGACCCCCAGGCGCAGATTGGCACCAGAGGTTCGCCGAGCAGCCATCCTTGACGAGGCCGCCCGCATCGTCGCTTCGGACGGCGTCTCGGCACTCAGTATGGAGCGGCTTGGCCGCGAGTCTGGCGTCAGCAAGTCACTCGTCTACGCCTACTTTCCCAGCATGACTGAGTTGCTGCGGGCGCTGCTCAAGCGCGAACTCAAGCGACTACGCAAGCAACAAATGGCAGCCGCGGAGAAGGCTCGAACGTTTGAAGAACTGGTGCGCGCCGTAACGCACGCTTACCTCAGCTACATTGCTGAACGCGGTCTGTTGATCCATCGCCTGCAGAGCGACCCGATAGTCGCTGAGGGCCACGGCAGCCCGACGGACTATAGCCGAAACTCTGCGGTAACCTATCTCGCCGAAATCATTAGCGACAATTTTGGGATTCCGATGGATTTGGCAATGCCGGCAACCGATATCTCGTTCGGACTGCCAGCGGCAGCGGGAGACTACCTGGACCGCAACGATATTGATTTCAAGATGCTCGAAGATCTTACTGTCACAATGATCATTGGCTCACTTGTTGCGCTCGAAGAGAACTATGCCGTCAAGCACAAGGAGCTGGTCCGGCGCAGGCCATTGACAAAGCGTAGCGGCGACAAGCCATCGCACGATACGTAGAGCACACCAATCGTTCAGGCCGGGCGTCAGGGTGAAGCCAAGGACGTTAGCGACAGCAACACTGACGCGGCTCTCGGCAAGCCAAACCCCGTTATCTGATCGCGAGTCACAGTCGATTTGCAGGATCTTATTGACGGTTGTTACAATAAAGTTAGCGAACCGGAAATCAACTCATGCAAAGACGACTGCGCTGGATCCATTGGCTGTTGCTGCTGTTGGCGCTTGCCGTTGTTGCGACTGGCCTCACCTATCTGGCCTCCTACGACTGGTCCCGCTCTCACCGTAACGCCGCTGCAGCGCTACCCCCGCTCAATGCGGATATCGCGGCGGGTTTAGTCAGCATCCCTGCGGGTGGCATGCAGTTTCGAGCTCGCGTGGCGTTGTCCGAAGCACCGGTTGCAGGCAACGTCATCTTGCTGCATGGGTTTCCGGAATCTTCGATTATGTGGCAGCCGCTGATTAACGCGCTGGCCAGCAGAAAGTACCGCGTCATCGCGTTCGATCAGCGTGGGTACTCACCCGGCGCGCGCCCTGACGGCGTACAAGCCTATGCGTTGGATGCATTGATGCAGGATGTTCTGGACGTTGCTGACGCCGCTGGTTTTGAACAGTTTCACCTTGTCGGGCACGACTGGGGGGCCGTTGTGGCGTGGACGACTGCTATGCACCATCCAGAAAGGGTCCAGACACTGTCGGCCATGGCCATTCCGCATCCTGCGGTGTTCTTCGAAGCGGTGCTAAACGATCCGGAGCAATCGCAGCGCAGTGGGTATTTCGAGTTTTTTCGCAAACCTTACCTGCCAGAGGCATTGTTCGTTTTCGCCAACCAACGGCGCCTGAAACAGATGCTCTCGCGGTTGCCACAGTCACATGTCGATGAGTATCAGGGCATTCTCTCGGAGCCAGGTGCCATGACCAGCGCGCTTAACTGGTACCGGGCGATGGACCTCGAAGCAATGGCGTCAAGCGACCACTTGCAGCGAAAAATCACGCAACCAACGCTGTTTCTAAGCGGCAATGCCGACGGACTGGTTGCCAGAAAACTCTACAGCCAACAGCGTGAATGGGTCGATGGGTCGTTTACACATCTCGACCTCGATGCCGGTCATGCACTCATCCAATATCAGCCGGAAGCCGTCGTCAGCGCCATTACCGGCCATATCGCGAGCCATTGAACTACGACGATGATCGCGTCAGAGCTACTTCAAACTCGGCTAATGCCACACCGGTGACGACAATCCAATACCAGTAGTCGCGCAGCGAGGCGATGTCGGCGGATAGCGTGCCGCGACGGGACGCTCTGGCGCAAGGCTGGAGCGTTACGAAGCGGTCGCTGCTTACGCGGCCTTGCGCGCGAGCAATGAGCGGCGCAAAACGCCACAGAAAACCATCCGCCTGCTCAAGTTCGGCCTGTGCCTTACGCGCCCGCAAACGCAGCTTTTCCTTGTTCCTCAAGTGCGCATAGCTGACGGCAAGCCACCAACAGGCGGCAACACCTGTGGGCACCGAAAACCAGTAGGTCCAGGGATAAGGCACATACATGGCGCCGAGGATCGCGAGCAGCAGCGCCGATATGCCAAGCAAACCTGGCGCGGCAGCGGCCCGACGTTCGGCTGCCAGCACATCCAGAAGCTCCAGCCACCTTGCGGGCTGCACAGGCAGCGCATCCAGGCGTTGCTGTGCTGCCAGCAGTGCGACCGGGCTTAGCGTGACATTGGCGTCATCAGGGTAGTCGGGCGTCATGCAAATCTCGCGTGCGTTTGGGCAGCTGAGGTGGAGCTTGAAAGTGAGATATGGAGCCAATCTGACAGATTTCTACTTGAAAGAGTGGTATCAAAGTGATATCACTATGCTATCAATTCGTAAATCGATTGTGTTTGGCACAAGAAAAAAGGGGGAGACCCATGACAGTAATTCACGAAAAAACCTATCGCGCGGTGTCCGGTTGGCTGCCGCTCATCATATTGATCGGCCTGATTGTCGGAGCGCTTTACCTGTTTATCGGCTTAAAGAGCGAGGCCGGCATTCCATTAATCCTGCTCGCGCTAATCATGGTATTTGGCTTTCAGGCAATCGCACCAAATGATGCGCGCGTGCTGCTGCTGTTTGGCAACTACAAAGGCTCGGTCACCGAGTCCGGATTTTTCTGGGTTAATCCGTTTTTCTCGAAGAAGAAAATCACCCGACGGGTGCGCAATTTTGAAACCGGCTCCGTAACGACGCCCCAGCAAAAAAATTCGAGCGGCACTGTCGTACAGGAAAAATCACGCTCCAGTGGTCGGCCATCGAAAGTCAATGATCGCGATGGCAACCCGATCGAAATCTCGGCGGTCGTCGTCTGGAAAGTTGTCGACACCGCAGAAGCGTTGTTCGAGGTTGATGACTACGAAGACTATGTGGCCGTGCAGAGCGAGGCGGCGCTGCGCAATCTCGCGAGTCGATATGCCTACGATGGTGAGGACCATGAAGACTCACTGCGTGGCAACACGACCAAGGTTGGCGACGAGCTCAAGAAGGATATTCAGGAGCGTCTTGGCAAAGCCGGTGTCGAAGTCATTGAGGCACGCATAAGCCATCTCGCTTATGCGCCGGAAATTGCCGCAGCGATGTTGCAGCGCCAGCAAGCGCATGCTGTAGTCGCCGCCCGCACTAAGATCGTTGAAGGCGCGGTGGGCATGGTGCAACTTGCGCTTGATCAGCTCAAATCCGAAGGCATTGTGGATCTCGACGACGAACGACGTGCGGCGATGGTGTCGAACCTGCTGGTCGTGCTCTGTAGCGACAAGCACACGCAACCTGTCGTCAATACCGGTACGCTCTATAACTGATAGTGATGACTGTTACGTCATATAACCTGGCACGTGGCCTGGCAACCCCGGAGGGTTGCTAGGCCATGGCACGTTCGTCTTTCTTGTTTCGCGCCGATCCGGAAGTCCTCAAAGCATTGCGACGCTGGGCTGACGATGACCTGCGAAGTGTTAACGCACAGTTGGAGTTCATCGTTCGAAAAGCGCTACGCGACGCCGGTCGAGAGAAGAAAACGCGCGACAAAGAGGACTAAATCCGACTACAACACCTTGCCCGGGTTCATGATGCTGTGCGGGTCGAGCACAGCTTTGATACTGCGCATCATCGACAGGGCATCCGGGTCTTTGAACTCTGCGAGATCCGCCCGCTTCAGTTGACCGACGCCGTGCTCGGCACTAAAGCTGCCGCCCATACGCACTGCCAGCGCATGAACCGCATGCGATAACGATGCGCCCCACTGCGTTCGCCACTCCGCCGCGACACAACCCTCGGGCGCAATCAGGTTGTAATGCAAATTGCCATCGCCAATATGGCCGTAGACTGACAAATGCGCCGCCGCCTCACTGGGCAGCTCGCCCGGCGCTTGCTGCATATAGAGCGGTATTTTCGATATCCGTACTGAGACGTCGTGCTTGACGGCACCACCGGTGTGCTTCTCGGCTTCGGGAATGGACTCGCGCAACCGCCAAAGCGCCGATCTCTGCTGGCCCGACTCGGCGAGTACACCGTCGCTGATCAAGCCGGCTTCCATCCCATCACTAAACACCTGTTCCACGGCGTCTCGCAACGCAGCGCCTGCGGCAGCGCCGGACAGCTCCATCAACACGAAATGCTGACTGTCGCCTGACAACGGGTCTTCGGCGCCGTCGATATGCGCAAGCACGAGGTCCAATGAGTTGCGGCTAATGTACTCGAAAGACGTTACCGCATCGCCGGACACCTGCCGGGCAAGACCGAGCAGTTCGCAAGCCGCTTGCGGGCTCTCGACTGCCAACCAGGCTGTCTCCACCGACTGCGGAGCGGGAAACAGCTTGAGCACAGCGCCAGTGATGATGCCAAGCGTCCCCTCCGCCCCCATGAACAGCGACTTCAGCTCCAGCCCAGTGTTGTCTTTGCGAAGGCCGCTTAAACCATCGATGATGCGCCCGTCCGGCAACACGACCTCCAGGCCAAGCACCAATTCTCGCGCCGTGCCGTAGCGCAATACAGCGAGCCCGCCAGCGTTCGTAGACAGATTGCCACCGATCTGGCAGGAACCCTCCGAGCCCATACTCAATGGAAACAGCAAGCCAGCTTCTGCGGCGGCCTCTTGTGCGTTACTCAAAATGACGCCGGCATCCACGGTCATCGTGAACCCCACCGGGTCGAGTTCGCGAACACGATTGAGTCGCTCCAGAGATAACAGCAACTGATTCGAGGCGCTGGACGGCGTCGCGCCACCGCAATAGCCGGTGTTGCCGCCTTGAGGCACAACACCGATGCGCGCTTCGTGACATACCGCCATCACACGCGCGATGTCCGCAACGGACGCCGGTCGCACGATCATTGCCGCTTCGCCCTGATACAGGCGCCGTTCATCGACAAGGTACTTCTGTTGGTCAGCCCCAGCAACAACGCCGGACGGACCAACGATATCGCGGATGCGCTCAAATGCTGCTGCTTTTTCCATACGGTCCCTCAGTGCAGCAGCCGCGCACGGATCGTTCCCGGCAACGCTTTCAACTCGGCAATCAGCTCGGCAGGATCGGCCACGTCAATGTCCATCACGACATAACCAATCGCCGGGGTCGTCTGCAAATACTGCGCGGCTATGTTGATACCCCGATCAGCAAAAACCTGGTTTATACGTTGCAGATGGCCGGGTTCGTTGTGGTGGATGTGCAGCACACGAGTGTGCTCGAGGTTATCCGGCAGCGAAGCTTGCGGGAAATTGACCGCTGATGCTGTCGTGCCGTTGTCGCTGTAACGCACAAGCTTGTGCGCCACCTCGTTGGCGATGTTTTGCTGCGCCTCTTGTGTGCTGCCGCCAATATGCGGCGTGAGAATGACGTTGTCATGGCGTTGCAGCGGCGATTGGAAAGGCTCTGTGTTCGCCTTTGGCTCCACGGGAAAGACATCCAGTGCTGCGCCGCCCACTTGGCCACTATCGAGCGCAGCATCCAGCGCGTCGATCTGGACCACGTCGCCCCTTGATGCATTAATCAAGATTGCACCCGCCTTCATTTCGGCGAGCTCACTGGCACCAATCATGCCGTCGGTCAGCGGCGTCGAAGGCACGTGCAGCGACACAATATCCGACTCGGCCAACAATGACTCAAGATCGCTGGCGACTTCTGCATTACCAAGCGGCAACTTGTTTTCAATATCGTAGAAGCGCACTTTCATGCCAAGTGACTCGGCCAGCACGCTAAGCTGCGTACCAATGTGCCCGTAACCCACGATACCTAATCGCTTGCCGCGCACCTCATACGCATTGGACGCGCTCTTGAGCCACTTGCCGCGATGGGCTGCTGCGTTCTTTGCCGGAATGCCGCGCATCAGCATGATGATCTCGGCAAGCACCAGCTCAGCCACACTGCGCGTATTGGAGAATGGTGCATTGAACACCGGGATGCCGTGCCGCTCGGCAGCCACGAGATCGACCTGATTGGTACCAATACAAAAACAGCCGACGCCGACCAACCGCGGTGCAGCAGCGAGCACCTCTGCCGTCAACTGGGTACGCGATCGAATGCCCAGAAAATGCACATGCTCAAGTGCCTCTCGAAGATCATCGCCCGTCAGTGATGTGGTCAGCTGTGTGACATTGGTGTAGCCAGCTTTGGATAGCGTCGCCGGGGCGGCGGCGTGAATACCTTCGAGGAACAGGAATCGAATTCGGTCCTTATTAAGCGACAAAGCGGTCATGGGCGGGCTTCAGCAGGCAGTGATTAACGCGCCTATCATACGCGGGATGCGGCGTGATGCTACTCGCGCGCGGCCATCGCATGGTTCGCAGTAGAGTACGATGTCCATCAGCAACCTTGGGGCGCCGCGGCTCTTACCAGTGCATTGACGATGGGTCGAAGCGTGTCCCGCCGCGCCATTAACAGGACAACGCCGGTCGGCCGCGACGACCAATAATCAGTGCGAGCGTGTCGCAGCGTCGAACATGCTTGTGCTAACGATGCGCGCTTCTGCGCACGCGCACCAGAAATGTCACGCCGCCAAACAAGAGTAGCCAAATCGTGCCGAACGCGCCGCCGCCGCCATCATCGCCGCCGCTCGCAGTAACGACACTATTGACGGAGATGTTCGCCGTGGCCTCGTTATTCGCCGTATTGGTGTCTGTTTCGGTCGACGTGGCTGCGACGCTGAAGCTTTGACCACCTTCGGTGAGTCCGGTCACTTCAACGGTGATATTGCCAATCGCCTGTGCGGCTATCGCGTCGGACTCGCAGCGCACTTCAGTGTCGCTGGTGACCGTACAATTGCCCTCGCTCCAACTCGCTTGCTCAACCCGCAAGCCATCACTGAACAGCAGGTCGGCAACAATACCCGTTGCCGAGATACTCGTATTGTTGCGCACGGAGGCACTCACCGAGCCGCGTTGCCCGACCGTGACCGCACCGCCCGTCGCCGCGGCCACAACATCCACAGCGGGCCTCACGGTCAGCACGCTGGTGGCTTGATCATTGACGAAATTCTGATCGGTCGCGACAGTCACACGCGCCTCAAAACTGGCACTGCCCACACCGGTGCCCGTTGCCGTCAGGGTGACCGTGCCGCCGGTTGCGGTAGCCAGCACACCAAGGTCGCAACTTGCGATGCCAGCGCCACTGGTACAGCTACCCGACGATGCACTGACTGAATTCAGCGAGACTTCATTCGGGATGGTCACCTCGACCGTCACCGCCGCGACTTCTTCGGTGCCGACGTTATCAATTGCGAACTGGACCTCACCAGCCGAGCCCAACAGTACCGCGGCCGGAGTCGCGGCCTGAGCGACGGCGATATCGATCGACTGCAAAGAAGAAACGCAACTGGCCTGGTTCACTTCCGCCTGCATCCGCGCAATGCTGCAATCTGAGAATTGATCGACACCGTTTAGTCGCGGCGCCATCAGGAAGTCTTGTGGTGTCGACTCACACGCACCTTCACCGTCATGCGGTGCATTGAAATTGTGCCCGAACTCGTGGGCTGCGATGAGCGAATCACGTGTGTCGCTACCAACAGCCTCGGTCAGGCCAACGCCGAAGCTGCGGCTGCAAAGCACGCCAAGGTAGGCAATACCGGCGGTAGAGCCACTAAGGTTTCGGCCCGTAAACAAGTGTGTTAGAGCGAATCCGGCCTGTACGCTGTTATTGCGCCGGTAGTCCTGTATTTCATCCAGCAGATCACCAGCAACGTTTTCATCGGTAAACGGATCGGAAGCATTGTCGAAGATATCCAGTCGGGCAACATTTAGCTGAACGCCCAGCTGTTCGGAGAAGATGCCGTCAACAATGTTCATGCGCGAGATCAGGGCCGCCTCTGCATCGCTGCCGCGACGCTCAAAAAACTCGAAGTCGGCGACCACGCCGATGTCGATCTGCTGGCTAGCACCCGGTGCTTCGGCTGGCGGGTTGTTACCCGCCTCGCGCTTCATTGTCGCCAGCAAGTCCGCGCCTGTCTTGACCGAGGTTTCCGCACCGCAACTCATCTCGCCGGGGATGACGTGCATATCGGTCAATTTGTACATGATCGCCTCACGACCACCTGCCGTGTTATCGACGAGGTCGATCGCATACATTTCACTGCCATCCCACAGCATGCCGCGTGGCAGACCATCGCTCAGCACCAACCGCACCCAGGAACCAGGCGCGCCCTTCACGCTGCCTCGATAGGCGACGACGCCCTGGGACAACTGGCCGCGCATCTCGGCACTGAGAAGCGCAGTGTTGGGGGCCAAGGCAACGTCAAATCGCCGCCCGAACGCGTCGAACACCAGCGTCGGTGCGTCGTTGAGCTTCTGCAGGACGCCAGCGTCTTGCGTGTCTTGAATGAGAGTGAGCGGCTCGCTGTAGGTAATGCGGACATCGTCACTTGCGACCGCGGAGCCGACCAGCACGCAGGTGCCCATGGACAATACTGCAAACAGTTTTTTGAGATTCATGGGCTCGACCACATTGTCTATTTGGCGGAATCCCCAGCTAAGCAAGAATACGAGGTGCCTGGCAACCGATTGGTCGTCTCAATTTGGCGACAATTGTCTAATTTGTGCGCTGTTTCTCGCTTTTTCTAGGCGCTTTCACGCAGTTTCAGTGCGCACTCGTCCATAGGCTGCCCGCCCTCAAGTTCGGCGCGCTGCTGCTCGGTCAACAAGAAAACCTGTCCGTCGGTTTCGTGCAGCCACATCGTCGGTAACACGGCACCGTCTGTCGCGATCATGTTCAGCTCGGCGCCCTGGCGATCGACACGACCTTGCTTGGGAAAGCCGGGGAACGGATCAATCAGATTGCCGTCATCATCTACCTGGCGCACATCCGTGAACTTCTCCCAGGTGAAGCCTGACTGGCGCAACGTGATCCGATCACCAGCAAATGCCTCGCAGGCCGGCTCGAAAGTGCCTGCGGGTGTTTTGCAGGCCGCCAGCAACACGCTTGCCAGGATAATAATGTGTCTTATCGACATGCTCATACTCCGCGACTTCAGCAACGACTATAGCGCATGTAAACCAGCCTCAATGAGCGCTGAGACACACTCTCGAGAGCCTTTTTTTGTGCAAAAACCCTTTAATTTACGAAAAACGCACCAAAACACAGTGATTCAAGGCAGCTCGGCTGGTATCCTTCGCGCCCTGAATGTGGTGAATGCTCAGCCGCGACCACCACCGACACACTATATGACTGCACATCCCGGTCGCCCTCAATGGCGTGAGCGGGCTTGTGTTACCCCCAAAAACTGCCTGGCGTCGCCTCGGCGGCTTTTGAGCACTTAAGGCCAGAGACAAGATCATGACAGTAGACCTCAGCAAGTATAGAAACATCGGTATCTTCGCGCATGTTGATGCAGGCAAGACGACGACCACGGAACGCATCCTCAAGCTGACCGGTAAGATCCACAAGATCGGTGAGGTCCATGATGGCGCCGCAACCACGGACTTCATGGATCAGGAGCAGGAGCGTGGTATTACGATTCAATCGGCTGCGACAACTTGTCAGTGGGATGGTCATCGCCTGAACATCATCGATACGCCAGGACACGTTGACTTCACTATTGAAGTTTACCGTTCACTGAAAGTACTCGACGGCGGCGTCGGCGTATTCTGTGGTTCTGGGGGTGTTGAGCCTCAGTCCGAAACCAACTGGCGCTATGCAAACGAGTCCAAGGTTGCACGCATTATTTTCGTCAACAAGCTTGATCGCATGGGCGCAGATTTCTACCGTGTGGTCAAGCAAGTCAAGGACGTGCTCGCCGCCCAACCACTGGTGATGACGCTGCCGATCGGCACTGAAGACGACTTCACTGGCGTCGTTGATCTGTTGACCGAAAAAGCCTGGATCTGGGATGACACCGGTAATCCGGAGGCATACGAGATCACTGATGTACCGGCCGACATGGTCGACAAGGTTGCCGAGTACCGTGAAGCGCTCATCGAAACCGCTGTAGAGCAGGACGATGACCTGATGGAATCGTACCTGGAAGGCGAAACACCATCGATTGATGATCTGAAGCGCTGCATCCGCAAGGGCACCAACGAGCTTGCGTTCTTCCCGACCTTCTGTGGTTCGGCATTCAAGAACAAGGGCGTACAGAATGTGCTCAATGGCGTTGTAGATTACCTGCCAAGCCCGACCGAAGTGGTACCGCAGCCGGAAGTTGACCTTGAAGGTAACGAGACTGGCGGCAAAGCCGTTGTCGATCCTGACTATCCGTTGCGCGCGCTGGCATTCAAAATCATGGACGACCGCTATGGCGCACTGACCTTTACGCGCATCTACTCGGGCCGCCTCACCAAAGGCATGTCCGTCTTGAACACCTATACCGGCAAGACAGAACGCATCGGCCGTATTGTCGAAATGCACGCCGACTCGCGCGAAGAGCGCGACTCTGCGCAGGCTGGCGATATCGTTGCGCTGCTGGGTATGAAAAAC
>JBCCCC010000074.1:0-14956 GCA_039033695.1 Pseudomonadota bacterium
ACGATGCGTTTGAGCGCCGCGTAGTCGATCGCACCGCCGTCAACGAACGGGGTCGTAATCGCAACCAGACTGCCGGAAAACATGCGTCTCTCCACCTAAAGCGGTGGCGAAGTTTAATCGCTGGCACGGCTTCGCGGCAAGCGCCGATTGCAGGTACAATCGTTAATTGGGCTGGCGTCAACGCCAAGCCAGGTCTGGATACCGGCTGCTTATGTCACAATTACTGGTCATTTCCGCGGTTGGCGATAACCGAACCGGCGTTGTTAACGAGCTCTCGCAGGTAGTCCTCAAGAATGAGGGTAATATCGTCGAGAGTCGCATGGCGACACTTGGCAGCGAATTCGCCATGATTCTGCTGGTCTCGGGTCACTGGCACACGATCAGCAAGCTTGAAGGTGCCCTTAGCCGCTTTGCCGCGAGCAAAAACCTGACGATCAGCGTGCACCAGACCGACAATTCGGCCGAGGAAGAGGTACGTATCCCGTACGCCGTGGACCTCGTCTGCCTCGACCAGGAAGGCATTATCTATAATGTATCGGGTTTCTTCAGCGCCAGGCATATCGATATCGGCGAGCTGACCAGTCGCAGCTACCATGCAGCCCATACTGGTACTGCCATGTTCAGCATCCAGGCTACCGTGCATGTCCCAGCCAGCATTAGTATTGCGGCGCTGCGCGAGGAGTTCATGCAGTTTTGTGAGCACATGAATCTGGACGGCCTACTCGAACCCATTAAAAACTAAGGAGTTAATCTATGCCAGCCCCCGCGATGAACCGTGTTGTTAAAGACTTCAAAGCAGCCGCCACTGGCGAGCAGACTGTGCAACTCAAGGCGCTGCGCGGCAAACAGGTCGTCCTGTACTTCTACCCCAAGGACAATACGCCAGGCTGCACCAATGAAAGTATCGATTTCGCGGCCCTGTACCCGAAATTCAAGCGCGCTAACACGGTCGTCTTTGGCATTTCGCGAGATTCAATTGCATCTCATGAGAAGTTTAAGGCGAAGTATGAGATGCCATTCGACTTACTCTCCGACGCTGATGAGAAGCTGTGCAGCCAGTTTGACGTCATCAAGGAAAAGAACATGTATGGCAAGAAGGTCATGGGCATAGAGCGCAGCACGTTTCTGATTGATGCCGATGGCAAGTTGCGCCAGGAATGGCGTAAAGTGAAGGTCAAGGAGCATGCCAACGCTGTGCTGGACGCAGCCAAGGCACTCAACAAAGGGTAGCGGCGCAACTGGTCGCTCCGATTGAACCCGCGTTATGACCGGGTATGGAACGTCTAGCGCAGTACATGGTCTGACATTGCGATGAATGCCACAGTATCGACAAGCGCCTGCATGCGGGCATTAATGGCCGCCAGTATCGTCTGGCTGGGGGCCTTCACTGCGCCGTCCGCAATCGCGCAAGGTTTCGATCTGCCGAATATCGGCAGCCCCGCAGACGCGCTGCTGCCCAAAACCGATGAGGCCCGCATTGGCCGCCAGATGATGCGCATGTTTCACCAGCGCGGCGTTGTTGTTCAAGACCCCGAACTCACGGAGTACATCAACGACATCGGGTATGAGTTGGTGGGCCATACCAATAACGGCGACTATGAGTTCGAGTTCTTTATCGTTGAGGACCCAAGCATCAATGCCTTTGCGCTTCCAGGCGGCTATATCGGCATACACACAGGCTTATTACAGCTAACCCGTTCGGAGGACGAACTCGCGAGCGTTCTCGCGCATGAAATTGCACACGTAACGCAACGACACATAGCGCGCACTATTCACGACAATTCGCGCGCCAGCATTTTCACGATGGCGGCCATGTTGGGCGCTATAGCTGTTGGCGCGGCGAGCGGCGCTGGCGGCGAAGTGATGGAAGGGGCGATTGCCGCGACGCAAGCCGCGAGCATCCAGAGCCAGATCAACTTCACGCGAGGCTACGAGTACGAGGCCGACCGCGTGGGTATCTCGACGCTCGCCGCATCCGGTTTTGATGCCAATGCGATGGCAGACTTTTTCGCGCGCATGGGACGCCGCACCAACTCCAGCTTGTCGTCTGGCGCACAGTTCGAGTATTTGCGAACCCACCCCGTATCGAGTTCGCGGACGGCCGAGGCAAAAGCACGCGCGGCGCGCTATGCACCGTCAACACGCGAGAATAGTATTGGTTACGAATTGATGAAGGCGCGCACGTTTGCGTTGTTCGCCGATACGCCGGAGCGCGCCGAGGCCTATTTCATCAATCAGGACGGCGAGCAAAGCAATGATCGTGCCTTACTCTATGGCCGTGCGCTGGCAGCCATGCGCGCCAACCGTGCCGATGAAGCCGAAGCAATCTTTGAGGCGCTCATTGAGGGCCAGCACAAGGTCACCACCTACCATATTGGATTGGCCCTGGCGCAGGCAGCCAACGACGACATCGCCGCCTCGCTCGAGACGTTTGAGCGTGCTCAGCGGCTGTTCCCGCGCAATGTGCCACTCACTATTCGCCATGCCGAAGTCTTGCTGGAAACCAATCAGCCAACCAAGGCGCATGAGCTATTGCTCGACCTGTTGAACAATGTCCCGCCAACGCCCGAACAAGTTCGGCTGATCGCACGTGCGGCCATTGATGCCGAGCAGGTTGCCGAAGCGCACTACTACATGGCTGAGTACAACATCATGACGGGCAACCTTGTGCAAGCTGTCGTATTGCTTAAGCGCGGCGCCGCACTGCGCGAGACGACGCCGATCCAGCGCGCACGTTTCCTGGCTCGCGCCGACTTCGTCACCGAATACTTGTCCGAGGAGCAGAAGCTGGAAGTGCGACGTGAGTCGCGCCCGTCGCTGGCTGCGCGTTAACCACAAAAACTATTGCGCGCGTCGATTGAATGGCGCACTCGCAAATCCTGAGAAGCTGACCATCATGCAAGACACATTCTGCAATCGCCTGCTTGGCATCGTCATTGCGCTCGCCATCCTGAACGGGTGCGCCAGCAATCCGCCGACCGAGCCCACGAAGGACCCGTGGGAAGGTTTCAACCGCGGTGTGACGTCGTTTAACAATGGCGCGGACAAGGTGCTGATAAAGCCACTCGCCAAGGGCTATCGATTTGTGACACCCGATCTGGTCGAACGCGGCGTCAGCAATGTGTTCTCAAACCTTGGCTATCCCGCTGTTGCGTTTAACAATCTGTTGCAAGGAAAGGGCAAAACAGCGCTTGCTGACACCGGCCGCTTCCTGATCAACTCGACCATCGGCGTTGCAGGCATTTTTGATGTCGCCTCAACGATGGGACTTGAAGAGAACAACGAGGGCTTCGGCCAAACGCTCGCCACCTGGGGTGTTCCCAGCGGGCCTTATCTCGTGCTGCCATTTCTAGGGCCCAGCACGCTGCGTGGGGCGTTTGGTCTGCCAGTCGATCAGGCGCTCGACATGCGAAACTACCTGAACAACACTGGCCTGGAAGACAAGCTGCTAGTGCTGCAGATCATCAGCATCCGTGCAGGGTTGTTGCCGCTTGATGAGCAGATTGAGGCTGCTAATGACCCGTATATTTTCGTCCGGGAAGCCTATCTGCAGCGACAGAATTTCCTCATTTACGACGGTGAGCCACCAGAAGATGAGGAAGAGTTTGAGATCGAGGACGACTTCGACGCAGACTTGTGACGCTCAGCTGTTGTCCGATGCGTTCTCCGCAATAAACCCGCGCCAGCGCTCACCAGCGACTAACATATCCTCGACTTCGCTAATCGCGGCAATGTTGGTTAACCGTTCCGGCACATGCTCGTAACGGATTTCGCGCACGCTGTTGTTGGCCCAGGTGACCCACTCGATCAGCAGCGCCAAGCCGGCGCTATCCGAGTGTTCGACATCGGAAAAATCCACCACAATACTGCTGTGCGGCTCAAATTCGCGTAGCGCCGTGTCCAGCAAAGGACCGGCTGTATCAAAGTTCAGATCGCCTTTGATACGAAACCGACCGTCGCCTTCATCGATAAGCTCGGGCGTTGTCATTGACTGATACCGGCCTCAGTCTCGAGGCGCTCAATGACGGCGTCCAGGCTCGTGTTCTTGATCTCCGAATCGATTTCGGTACGAAAGTTGCGCACGTAGGAGATTCCCTCGATCGTCACATCATAGACTTTCCAACCCTCGTCACCACGACTGACCATGCCGTAATTGACCGGAATCTTCTCGCCGTTGTCCAGCGTCACAATCGTACGCACGGTGTCCCGACTGCCTTTCGACTCGCCACGTGATGGCTGGATCTGCACGAGGTCTTCGCGAAACTCGAGAATACCGTCAGCGTAGCGTTTCAGCATTGTCGTGTAGAAACCCGCAATGAAGCGACGCTTCTGGTCTGTTGACGCGTCGCGCCAATGCTTGCCCAGGACGAGCCGGCCCGCATAGTTACGATCGAATCGCGGCGCCAACAAGCCGTCAACAAAACTCAATAACTCAGACTGATTAGCTTCGTAGCGCTCACGATTACCGTCGAGGCCCGCTTTGATGTCTTCGACCGCGCCCGTAATCACAGCTATGGGCGTGTCTTCCTGAGCTAACGCCGGTTGCATCAGCATCGTAGCGGCAAACATCGTCGCCACCATGTTTTGCATCAATGTCTTCATTTTCATCACTCTCCTGGCATCGGCTAGAGACTATTCGTCACCAGAATTGACGAGAAACTTGCCGATCAGATTTTCCAGCACTATTGCCGACTGGGTGAATAACAGTTCGCTGCCATCTTCCAAATAGATGTCCGAGCCACCCGCTTGTAACCCGACAAATTGCGAACCCAGTAGGCCAGATGTCAGTATGCTGGCATCGCTGTCATCCGGCAGCATGTCGTATTTGGCGTCAATGCGCAGCACGACGACGGCGTTGAATTGCTCAGGATCAAACTCGATGGACTGCACGCGCCCTATCCTCACGCCAGCCATGCTCACTGGCGAGCGCACCTTCAGACCACCGATATTCTCAAAACGCGCCGTGACATCGTAGTGACCTTCATCAAAACTCTGCAGGTTGCTGGTTTGTGTCGTGAGAAAAAACAGCGCCGCAAAGCCCAAGGCCACAAACGCGCCCGTTCCAATTTCAACCGCTCTTGTCTGTTGCATAACGAACCAATCCTTAACTGATGGCGACCGCAGTAATCATAAAATCGAAAATGAGCACGGTGACCGCCGTAATCACCACCGTGCGCGTAGTTGCCCGCCCCACGCCTTCTGCCGTCGGGATGGCATTGTAGCCCTCCCAGACTGCGATCAGGCTGGCGGCAACGCCAAACACAATACTCTTGATGATGCCTTCATAGACATCCGCAGGCGCCACGCCGTCTTGCATTTGCGCCCAGAATGCGCCGCTATCCACACCCATCAAAGGCACGCCGACGACGTAGGCCCCGAGGATGCCGACGCTTGTAAAAATCGCGACCAGAAACGGCATGGACAAAGCGCCGCCCAAGAAGCGCGGCACTGCAACACGGACAACCGGATCGATGGCCATCATCTCCATGGCTGAGAGTTGATCCGTGGTGCGCATCAAACCGATTTCGGATGCCAGCGCGGTGCCCGCGCGGCCGGCAAACAACAGTGCGGTGATGACCGGACCCATCTCCTTGATCAGCGCCATCGCTGACAAAAAGCCCAGCAAGTCCTCTGATGCGAACGTGGACAGATTACTGAAGCCTTGCAGCCCGATAACCGCCCCGACAAAGAAGCCGCACACCATGATCAGCACCAGCGATAGGGCGCCAGTGTTAAAAATCTGCTTCGATACCAGGCGCGGCCGCATCAGCACGCGCGGCGACTCGGCCAGCAACCGCATGAAAAACAATTGCAGCGCACCAAACGTGCGCAGGAAACCGCCCAATGCCTCGGTAAGATCGCGTATCACGATTTGTCGCCTTTGTTGCTACCCAGCAATTGCGAAGCATAGTCTGGCGCCGGAAAATGGAAAGGCACCGGGCCATCGGCCATGCCATGCATGAACTGGCGCACCAGGTCAGACGGCGCGTTGGTAAGCTCGTCAGGACTGCCCGAGGCAGCCACCTTGCCGTCCGAGATCAAGTAACTGCGATCAGCAACCGAGCTGATCTCCTGCACATCGTGACTGACTACGATGGATGAGATATTTAGTGCATCGTTCATGCGCCGCACCAGGCGCACGATAACACCCATAGAGATCGGGTCCAGGCCAACGAAAGGCTCGTCATAAATCAGGATCGAAGGGTCTGTCGCCATGGCACGCGCCAGCGCCACACGGCGTGCCATGCCGCCGGACAACTCCGCCGGTTGCATATTGGCAGCGCCGCGCAGACCCACCGCGTGCAGCTTGGTGAGCACCAGGTGGCGGATCAATCGTCGTGGCAGGTCAAAATGCTCGCGAAGCGGGAACGCGACGTTCTCGAACACGTTCATGTCAGTCAACAAGGCGCCATTTTGGAACAACATGCCAATCTTGCGACGCATATCGTACAGGCCAGAACGATTGAGCTCTGACAACCAGTCGCCATCCACGCAGATGCGGCCCCGATCCGGCACCAGCTGACCCGTGATCAGGCGCAACAAGGTGGTCTTGCCAGTGCCGCTGGGACCCATAATCGCAGTGACCTCGCCCCGCTTTACAGCAAGATTAAGACCACTGAAGATCGGTCGGGCACCACGAGCATAGTGCAGCTCTTCAATTTCTATGATGTTCTCGGAATCCATACGACATCTATGTGGCCAAACGAATGAAAAACAATGATCTATCTAGTCTCTGTTGCAAATTTGCGACATATCTCAGAGTCTACATTGAGAGATTTAACGGTTCGATTGCGCTGAGGCGAGAAGGTTCGCAACATTATAACAACAGCGTATACCCGACCAACATGTTTCTTGCCCCTTGGCATGGATTTTAAATAGGACTAAAATAGTACGCTTTAAAGGCTTGGGCATTCAGGCGCATGTTCAGAATCAGCAAGATGACCGATTACGGGACCGTCGTACTATCGCAGCTCGGCGATGATGGCAGCCTGCCGACCAGTGCCAGCGATGTGGCCAGCCGGACCGGCCTCGGAACCGCGACCGTTAGCAAACTCCTCAAGTCGTTAGGCCGGGCAAATCTGGTCACAGCTCAGCGCGGCAGCAATGGCGGCTACTATCTGAGCCGGCCAGCGGAGAGCATTAGCGCGGCAGAAATCATTGATGCCATCGAAGGCCCATTGGCGATCACCGAGTGCTCATCCGACCATCAACAATGCGACATTCGCGCCGTGTGCAGTGTGGGTTCAGCCTGGCAGAGCATTAATCGCGCGATCCGCAGCACGCTGGTCTCAATCAGTCTGGCAGACCTCAAGAACAATCGCGCAATACCGGACGTTATCCCGCTAACGCCAATGATGTCGCAAGCGAACAACACGAGATTAGACGTGCGAGCCAATCTCGCAAAAGGACAGTAGCCCCATGAGCTCTAGCAACGCCGAAGTACAATCGTTTGTCGACAAGAAGTACAAACACGGGTTCGTAACCGACATCGAATCTGACACGTTTCCGCCCGGCCTGGACGAGTCGGTCATCCGCGCGATCTCGGCGAAGAAGGGTGAACCGCAGTTCATGCTCGACTGGCGCCTCAAGGCCTACGCGCTTTGGCAGAAAATGGCTGAGCCTGACTGGGCCCATGTGCACTACCCCAAGATTGACTACAACGACATCTCGTATTTTTCGGCACCGAAGAAAGAGTCTGACAAGCCGCAGAGCCTTGATGAGATCGATCCGAAGCTGCTTGAGACTTACGACAAACTAGGCATACCGCTGCACGAGCGCGCGCGACTCGCGGGCGTTGCCGTCGACGCCGTGTTCGACAGCGTCTCCGTCACAACCACATTCCGGGACAAACTCCTCGATGCGGGTGTGATTTTTTGTTCCTTCTCTGAGGCGGTCAAAGATCACCCCGAGCTGATCGAAAAATACCTTGGCAGTGTCGTTCCGCAACGCGACAACTATTTCGCCGCATTGAACTCTGCGGTCTTTAGTGACGGCTCATTCGTCTACATCCCTAAGGGCGTGCGCTGCCCAATGGAGCTCTCAACCTACTTTCGAATTAACGAGATCAACACGGGCCAATTCGAACGCACGCTAATCATTGCCGATGAAGGCGCGCATGTTAGCTACCTCGAAGGCTGTACTGCGCCCATGCGCGACGAGAATCAGCTGCATGCCGCGGTGGTTGAACTGGTCGCGCTCGAAGGCGCTGAAATCAAGTATTCGACTGTACAAAACTGGTATCCCGGCGACGAGGAAGGTCGCGGCGGCATCTACAACTTTGTGACCAAGCGCGGTGATTGCCGCGGGGACAATTCGAAGATCTCCTGGACTCAGGTGGAAACCGGTTCGGCAATCACCTGGAAATACCCCAGCTGCATTCTGCGCGGCAAGAACTCGATCGGTGAGTTTTACTCGGTTGCTGTGACCAACAATCGCCAGCAAGCGGACACTGGCACAAAGATGATCCACATTGGTGAGAATACGCGCAGCACCATTGTCTCCAAAGGCATTTCGGCAGGCCGGGCTCAGAACGCCTATCGCGGGCTCGTGAAAATCATGCCACAAGCCAAAGGCGCCCGTAATTTCACGCAGTGCGATTCACTATTGATCGGCTCGGACTGCGGCGCGCACACGTTCCCTTACATGGAAGTCAAGAATGCCAGCGCGCACGTTGAGCATGAGGCGACCACATCGCGTATCGGCGAGGACCAACTGTTCTATTGCCGACAGCGCGGTATCGGCGAAGAAGATGCCGTCAACCTGATCGTCAATGGGTTTTGCAAAGACGTGTTCCGCGAGCTGCCGATGGAGTTTGCCGTCGAAGCACAGGCACTACTGAATGTGAGCCTCGAAGGCGCCGTCGGATAACAAGAGAGAGCAACATGTTAAGCGTTAAAGACCTGCATGCCAGCGTAAACGGCACACCCATCCTGAACGGACTTTCCCTGGAAATCGGCAGCGGCGAAGTGCATGCCATCATGGGCCCGAACGGGTCGGGAAAGAGCACACTCGCGAATGTTCTCGCCGGTCGTGAGGACTACGAAATCACTGGCGGGTCGATTTCATTCCTGGGCCATGACCTCACCGAGCTTGAGCCCGAAGAACGCGCGCGCGCTGGCGTGTTCCTGGCGTTTCAATACCCGGTCGAAATCCCGGGCGTCAATAACACCTATCTGCTGCGCGCCGCACTGAACGCCGTGCGCGAGTCGCGTGGATTGAGCGAAGTCAGCGCGGTTGATTTCATGAAACTCGCGCGCGAGAAACTCAAGCTGATGGAGATGGACCCTGGCTTCTTGAACCGGGGCGTCAATGAAGGCTTCTCCGGCGGAGAGAAAAAACGCAATGAAGTGTTCCAGATGTCGGTACTCGAGCCTGCGCTGTGCGTACTCGACGAGACTGATTCCGGACTGGATATCGATGCATTGAAAGTCGTCGCCAAAGGCGTCAATGCACTGCGCCACGAGGATCGTTCATTCCTGATGGTCACGCACTATCAGCGGCTGCTCGACTACATCGTGCCAGATTTCGTGCATGTGTTGGCGGGTGGCAGGATCATTCGCTCGGGCGACAAGTCACTGGCACTTGAGCTGGAAGAGCGAGGCTATGATTGGCTACTGACGGAAAACGCAGCATGAACTTGAGCGTACTGAGTGATGCCTTCGCGCAGAGTAGCTCAAACAATTCTGCGCTGCAAAATCAGCGCGCCTCGGCGCTCGATGCCTTGCTCGAAAGCGGGTTCCCGACGCGCCGGGATGAGTTATGGAAGTACACGCGCAGTGACGCGCTGGCTGATTTTGCGATCGAAGCGGTCGCCGCCGATACGAAAGGTGAGACGGCTAACACCACTGCGCGCATTGAGACGGCGCTCGCCAACGTAAATGCGACGTGTCAGCTGGTGTTCGTTGACGGTCAACTCGACAGTGACCGCACCAAACTGCCGCAAGGCCTGAGCCTGGATGCAGATGTCGCTGCCGATTCGGCAGGCGAGTTTGACGGGCGAGCACATGCGCTGTTGCTGATGAACAGCGCGCTACCTACAGCGGACCTGACGCTCAGCACAAGCACTGATACGGTGATCGATGAGCCATTGCATATCGTCCATATAGACAGCGGTAGTCGCCGACTCGCGCAAGTGCGTATGACGCTGGCTATCGCATCAGGCAGCGCGCTGACTATCAATGAACAGTTCCTGTCAGTCGGCGAAACGGCGCATATGAACAATCAGGCGATCCATGCGCAACTGGGAGCCGATGCGCAGTTGCGCCTGCATCGATTGCAGCAGTTGAATCAGGATGCGCTGCAGGTAACGCGAATTGAGGCGACACTCGAAGAACGCGCAAGCCTAAGTGCGTTCACGCTGGATATCGGTAGCCAGCTTACCCGTAACGACTTGAATGTGCGCCTGGAAGGAGCCGAGTCACAGGTCGACATGCGTGGCATCTACCTCGGCGATGGCGCGCAGCACATTGACAACCACACACGCGTTGACCATGTTGCGCGAGATACGCGCAGTAACGAAGACTATCGCGGCATTCTAAGAGATCAGTGCCGCGCTGTGTTCAATGGCAAAGTCATGGTTCACGTTGGTGCCGATGGCACGGACGCCACGCAGTCAAACCCAAACTTGCTGCTGTCGGACCACGCCGAGATCGACACCAAGCCGGAACTCGAAATCTACGCTGACGATGTCAAGTGCGCGCATGGTGCGACCGTGGGTCAGATCGATGACAAATCACTGTTTTACCTGCGCTCACGCGGTATCGATCAGGACACGGCAATGCAATTACTCACGTATGCGTTTTGCCGCGAAACACTTGACGAAATTGATGACGATGCACTGCGCATACGTATTGAGCAGATGATCGCCGACCAGATACCTGACTTCTCTGCCCTGGAGCTAATCGCATGAACGCCCGCGCCAAGGACATTAGTGACCAGGCATTGGAAGCGCAGATGCGCGAGTTACGCAACGACTTCCCGATACTCTCACAGCAGGTGAACGGAAAACCCTTGGTGTTCCTGGATAGTGCGGCATCTTCACAAAGGCCTCAGTCGGTGATCGATGCTGTCGTGGATTACGAAACACAGGCACATGCCAATGTACATCGAGGTGTCCATACCCTGAGCCATCGCGCGACCGAACGCTACGAAGGCGCACGCGAGAAGGTGCGTGCATTTATCAATGCTGCAAACACCGAAGAGATCATATTTACTCGTGGTACCACCGAGTCGATCAACCTGGTCGCCAACAGCTTTGTAGCACCCGGACTGCAGTCCGGTGATGAAATTGTCATTACACACTTGGAACACCACGCCAACATCGTGCCCTGGCAGATGCTCTGTGAGCGCACTGGCGCGCAACTGCGCGTCGCTCCGGTCAACGCTGACGGCTCGGTCGAGGCCGATGCGGTCATCGAACTGTTCACGGCGCGCACGGTGATGGTTGCTGTGAGCGCCGTATCCAATGCCCTCGGCACGATCTTGCCGCTGGAGGCCATCATCTCAGCTGCACATGAGCGCGACTTACCGGTGCTCGTGGATGGTGCGCAGGCTGTACCGCACAGCGATGTTGACGTACAGGCACTCGATGCCGATTTCTTTGCGTTTTCCGCGCATAAGATGGTCGGCCCAACCGGTGTCGGCGTACTGTATGGCAAGCGAGCGCTGCTGGAGGCGATGCCACCTTGGCAAGGTGGCGGCGACATGATTGCCGAAGTCCGCTTCGATGGCACAACCTACAATGAGTTGCCCTACAAGTTTGAGGCAGGTACACCAAACATATCGGGCGTAGTCGGACTGGGCGCTGCCATCGATTACTTGAGCAGTATTGGCATGGATCGTATCGCACGATACGAGGGTATCTTGCTGGATTACCTGCAGGCACGGCTCGACGAATTTGACGACATACGTATTGTCGGGCGTGCGCCGCACAAGGCCGCAGTGGCGTCGTTCGTGATGGACGATGTGCACCCGCACGACCTTGGAACCATCGTAGATCATTACGGGGTGGCCGTAAGAACCGGGCATCATTGCGCCATGCCGATCATGCAGTTTTTCGATGTGCCTGGCACCGCGCGTGCGTCACTGGCGTTTTATAACCATCGCGAAGACATCGACGTGTTGGTTGAGGCACTCGCCATTGTTCGGAAGATGTTCAAGTGACCGCGGCGGCGCCAGACTCGCTATACCGCGATCAGGTGCTCTCGCACTCGCGCAACCCGCAAGGCTTCGGTGCCAACCCGGCGGCTGATGTTGTCATCGATGGCAACAACCCATTGTGTGGCGACAAGCTGACGGTCTATCTCAGTACCGAAAACGATCGGATAAGCGCACTGTCTTTCGAAGGCACTGGGTGTGCGATTAGCGTTGCGTCGGCTTCAATGATGGTCGGCATGCTAACTGGGCAATCACTCGAGAACGCCACCCGCACCATTGAACAGGTACGAGTTATGCTTGCAACATCCAATGATGCACCTGTGGCCAGTGAACTCACGCAACAACCCGTCGCGGCGTTGTCCGCCGTGCGCCAATACCCGTCCCGCGTGAAGTGCGCTGCGCTTGCCTGGCAAGCTGCAGGCAGCGCATTGGCGGGCAATCAACAACCCGTGACCACAGAGTAGAGTAGAAACACACCATGTACTCCAGCGACAGTGAACCTTTCACGCTGCAACGCGATATCAAGGCCGTCATCATTCCCGTTGGCATGCAAGTCAACTTGCGCAAGGGCAGCACCGGCTACATCACCCAGGGCCTTGGCGGCAATTTCACCGTCTATATCGATGGCAGCCTGTTCAGGGTCGACGGAGCGGACGCGGATGCGCTGGGCAAAGAACCTGTGAAGCCACCGGAGGTACCAGAGGGCATTTCTGACGATGATTTTGAGCAGATTGTCTGGCAGCAGCTCAAGACCTGCTATGACCCTGAGATTCCGGTCGATATTGTTGAGCTGGGGCTGGTTTATCGCGTGGAGATCATTCGCGGTGAAGACGGTGAACGCAGCGTTGAGGTTGATATGACACTCACGGCGCCAGGTTGCGGTATGGGCGACGTTATCGTTCAGGATGCGCAACAAAAGGTGGGCATTATCCCGACCGTTTCCAGCGTCTCTGTTGAGCTCGTGTTCGATCCGCCATGGAACCACATGATGATGAGTGATGAGGCCAAATTACAAACCGGGATGATGTACTGAGTATCGATGCCTGTGAGCACCAGCAAACACACGCTAACGCTAATGCGTCACGCGAAATCCTCCTGGGATGATCCAACGCTCAATGACCATCAGCGTCCGCTAAACGCACGTGGCTCACGTGATGCACCAGAAATGGGCAAGCGTCTAAAAGCGCGCGGTCTCCGGCCCTCGGCTGTGTTGGCAAGTTCTGCGGCTCGCACCTGGCAAACTGCCAAACACGTGTGCAATAGCATTGGCTTTCCCGTGGAGTTTATTCACAAGGAACCCGATCTGTATCTGGCTGCGCCCACCACGATTATCGACGTCATCCTGGCACAGGATGCAAGCTTCAGGCATATGCTGGTGATCGGCCACAACCCGGGCATGTCTCAGCTGGCAAACCAATTGGGCAACCAGATCCCTGGCGACATGCCTACAGCCGCCCTACTTACAATCGAAGCAGAAACCGACAGCTGGTCGACGTTCTTCGACGAAACGCACACCATCGTTGGCTACGACTACCCCAAGAATGCCAACGGGGTAATCACCCGCTTCTAGTCATTCAGAGACAGCAAACTCGCGTTGCCGCCCACGGCGGCTGTGTTGTTGCTGATCGTGTATTCGCTTGCAAACCGCATCAGGTAATTCGGCCCGCCCGCCTTCGGCCCGGTACCGGACAAGCCCCGCCCACCAAACGGTTGCACGCCAACGACCGCGCCGACCATGTTGCGATTTATATAGATATTGCCCGCCTGGATTTTTGCCGCGAGCTCACCGGCGCGCCCATCGATACGTGAATGGACGCCGAACGTAAGCCCGTATCCAGTGGCATTAATCGAATCGATCAAAGTATCCAGTTCATCGCTGGCAAACTGCAATACATGAATAACTGGCCCGAACACTTCACGTTGCAGTGCATCCAGGCTGTCGATTTCGATCAGTGTCGGAGGTACAAATGTGCCGGCCTCACAAGCCGCGGGCAATGAGCACTGGTGAAGCACCTGCTGCGACTCGCGCATCCGGGCAATATGGGCCAGCAGCATATCTTGCGCCGTAGCATCGATCACCGGACCGACATCCGTCGCTAGATCCCCTGGATCGCCGACTGCCAACTCGTCCATCGCGCCTTTGAGTAATTCAATGACACGCGGCGCAACGTCTTTCTGTACACAGAGCACGCGCAATGCCGAGCAGCGTTGGCCTGCACTGTGAAAACCCGACTGAACCGCATCAAGCACAACTTGTTCGGGGAGTGCTGAGCTGTCGACGATCATCGCATTCTGACCGCCAGTCTCGGCAATGAGCGTAGCAATCTGTCCGTCTCTCGCAGCCAATGATCGGTTAATGCGCTGCGCGGTCTCTGTCGAGCCAGTAAACGCTACGCCGCTCACACGAACGTCGGCTACAGCAGTAGCGCCCACTACGCTGCCCTCGCCCGGTACAAACTGCAGTACGCGGCCAGGTACACCAGCTTCATGCAAGAGTTGCGTCGCCCGTGATGCGACGATCGACGTCTGTTCCGCTGGTTTGGCAATAACAGCATTACCAGCTGCCAGTGCGGCTGACACCTGTCCAGCGAAGATTGCCAACGGGAAATTCCAGGGACTGATACAGACAAACACGCCGCGACCACGCAGCCCCATCAGGTTGCGCTCTCCAGTCGGGCCGGGCAGCTCCTCCGGCACCGCAAACCGCTGCTCCGCCTGATTTGCGTAATAGCGCAGGAAGTCGACGGCTTCGCGCAACTCGGCAATCGCATCGGGGATACTCTTGCCGGCTTCACGCACA
>JBCCCC010000075.1:0-14798 GCA_039033695.1 Pseudomonadota bacterium
CACAGCACCAGCAACACATCCTTCTCATGCGTTTTGGTGATCCGCAACCAGCCCAGACGATCACGCAATCCACGACCTTCCGCCAGATAGACCACTGGCCCGTGCGCACCCGCGGCAATCGCCGCGCGCGCAATCCGATCAGAGTAGTGCTTATCAACGATGCAGCAGATTAGGCCCAGGTCATTGCTGAATGACGATTCCTGCGCGTCCGGCGCCTGGTTGGCAATCGCTGGCAGAATTGATGCGCCAGAGCCGACAACCATGTCATGACAGTGTTCAGAATACACGGCGCCCGTCGCTTGCTGATGCAGCTGCGCTGTGGTCGCAATGTCTCGCACGACACGCTGAACCTGATCTGCAGGCACGATGGATCGGAACATGACCTTGCCAGGACTAATCGGCGGCAAGAACTGCTGAAACCAGGAGTCTTTGAGTAAGGTGCCGCGCGCGCGCCACGACAAACACTGCAGCTCATGCGGCGCGATTACGTTGTCGATCACATCCCGATAGCGATGCTCCGGCAAGATACCGGTAACCGCGCAGGCTTCCTTGAATACGTGTTCGCTCATGTTAGGCCTCCACCGTCTGTGCTGCCTGCAACGCGTCGGCACTGTCATCAGCGCTCGCATCTACTTCAAACGCGTTTTGACGCGCATGGGTAACCAGACCGACCGACAAAACGGTGAGAATTGGTCCCACCGATGCCAGCGCCAGAATGCCGAAACCATCACTCACGCTAGGGATATTCGCGCCCACACCGAGGCCCATTGCCATGACCAGTGGCACGGTAATCGGGCCGGTCGTCACGCCCGCGCTATCCCAGGCGAAGTTCACATAGGAGTTTGGTGCAATACACGTGAGTAGCAATGCAAGGCTGTAAGCCGGCAGTAACATGCCAAACAGTGGCAAGCCGAAAACCATCTTGACGACGCCAGCGGCAATACCAATACCAACACCCGCCGCGACGCTCTGCATGAGCAGCGGCTTACGGAACGCACCCGCTGTCACCCGCTCCACGGTTTCACCCAGTGCATTGAGCGCCGGCTCGGCCAGTGTGGCCCCGTAGCCGAGGAAAAACGCAAATGCGACTGCAACCAGTTTGCCGGTGAGCTCGCCAAACAGAGGCCCGGTCTGCAACGTACTGCCCCATGGCATGATCGCCGCAAACGAGGCCGGAATATTCGCACCTAGCTGGCCACCGAGGGGTGTTAACCCAAGCGTAATGCCCAGTCCGAAGATGCCCATACCCAGCAGCGCAAAGAGCACGCCAAGCCCGATATCGTTGTTCTTTGGCAGCCTGTCGCGAACGACGAATCGCAGCACGAGATAGAGGAACAGGCATAGCGGTATGATTGCCCGCGCCGCGTCAATGGCGGCGCCTTTTACCTGTTCGGCGAATGATTTGCCAGACTGCCAATGGGGCTGCGAAATCCAACCGCCTTCAGGCCGTTGCTCGCGATACACGCGTATTTCGGGCGAGCTGATCACCAACGCGCCGCCTTGCAGGCTCGGCGTACCGCCTGAGAATTCAAATTCCGTGTCCGCCGGCAATTCACCGGTGCGCAAGTAAGTTTCGAGATCCCAGCGAGTCAGCCCGCTGATCGCTGCCTGTTCCGTCGTTGGCGTGACCACCTCTGCTTGCTGTACGACCGGCATCGGCAAACCGTTCTGTGCACCGCGATAGGTCTCTGCCGAGTAGTGATAGCCGCCCAGCAATAAGACCGACAGGATCGGGAACAACGATGCCAGCGTCACAATGCCGAACCCAGAATGGCTGCCGCTCTGGCCGGTAGAAACGACACGGCAAACGCCGATGCCAAGCGCCAGCACCAGCGGCACCGTCACAGGACCCGTGGTCACAGCACCGCAGTCCCAAGCCAGGCCCAAGACATCCGACAGGATCGGGTTGCGATGAAAAATGAACGATAAACCGAGCAATAGCAGCACGCTGGGAATCGCCAGCAGCTTAAGCGGTACGGCCACGAAGAATCGCAACACGCCGAGCAGCACCGCGACCCCGACGCCCGCGCCGACAGCCATCACCAATTGGTCTGCGAACTCATTAAGCAGGCTGTAAAGCAGTGGCGCGTCCGCTGCCGACACCGTGCTGCCAGCTGCCTTCAGCACCGCGATAGCCGGTTCGGCAAAGGTGGCGCCGACACCAAGTAGCAATGCGAACAGGCACACGATGCCCAGACCACGGCGTGACGGCAGCGTACCACCGATGACTTCGCCCAATGGCATCAAGCCGAGACGCAGCCCTTCCATGAAAAACATCAGGCCCACGGCGACCAGGCCAATGCCTACCGTAATCATGCTGGCATAGACAATGGGTAGCTTCAGAATGAACAGTTGAAAGAACAGCAAATACGCAACGATGAACCAGATTCCGTTGACCTGGGCCATGAAGTTTCGCTTCACATACGGCAATAGCACGCGAAGTGTGTCTGCCCAGCCAATTGAAAGCCGTGCTTGTGATGGAGATGTACTGCTCATAACGAGTTCCGTCCGTTTCCTCGTTATGTAATCGTTCGATTCTGGCCAAACTTGAGTTTTACGGGCGATCAATGCGAACCAGCCCTCATCTATCCGACCGAATTAGATACCTCACCGGTCGTTTTTAGGGTGTTTTCTCACTATCATGATGGCCACACGACTAGCCACAGCGATCACGACAACTCCGGCCTCCATGTTGCGCATTACCAAAATCCTGTTGATTCTGACGGTCGCCTTATGGGGCGCCCTGTCCGCAATTCACAATCTGCTGGCGTGGGATGGCACCTTGGGCGCCGTGCGCGCGGCAACGTCCATGGCGACATTCGACGGTGGACCGGAAAACTGGCAGGCAACCTCGAGTTCGATGCTGGTCTGGGCCGGCGCCATTTTCATTGTCGGCGCCAAGCTACTCACCTGCCTGTTGTGCCTTGTCGGCGGAGTAAACATGTGGCAAGCGCGAGCGCATAGCCAGTCAGCATTCGATCAGGCCAAGAAAGCCGCGCTGACCGGTTGCGCTGTCGCAACGCTGATGTTGTTCGGTGGTTTCATTGTAATCGCGGAGACATGGTTCGAATTGTGGCGCTCAGATGCGATGCGCGGGCCGGTCCTTGGCAGTGCGCTGCGCTACGGCGCAATGATCACGCTCGTGGGCATTTTCGTTGGCCAGTCCAACGACTAGCGAGCGAACAATCACAATTGCGACGTCTGTAACTAGCGGGCCATCTACAATCTGGAGATCCAACACGCATGACAATCTACCAATCCCTGTTTAGCGTTGGCGAGCGGTTTGCTGGCAAGCACACGCTATTCAAATGGGGTTTCAATCTCTCGCCAATGTACCGAACAAGTACCGCTCGCATCATCTCAGTGTCGCCTGACCTTCATCATGTCAGCGTCCGACTGCCGATCGGGTTTCGTAACCGGAATTATGTAGGTTCGATTTTTGGCGGCAGCATGTTTGCCGCCGTAGACCCCATTCCGATGGTTCAGCTCATCAATATTCTCGATAACGATTACGTCGTCTGGGACAAGTCAGCGCACATACGATTCAAGGCGCCGGCACGCGAGGACCTATACGCAGACTTTTCCTACAGCGACGACGAAATCGCCAATATCCGTCAGCGAGTGGCGGAAGAAAACGAGTTCGAGTTCGTCAAGTCCACGCAACTGACCTGTTACCAACGCGAAAGGACTTTCTGCGAAGTTCACAAGACTATCTATGTCGCGTCCAAAGACTTCTACCGACAAAAGGCAACTGCCAGGCGCGGGTAGGCTCTCGGTCATGCCGACAGCCTACCCGCGTTCATACGACCTAGCGCGTTTCACCTTTCGATAAGTCTTGAGCGTTGCCGCGTGAGACCGACTCGTGTCGCAGTACAATGCGGTTGACTTTGAAGCGCTGTGAGCGACCCGACATCGTGAACGTGTAGGTCTCACCCGCTTTCAGATCATAGACCGCAACGCGCTTGTTCGTCTCTCCCCCAAGGTCAAGACGATTCCCGCTCGCCCACACAAACTGATTGTCGTTGCCGCCAAAGAACTTGGTGTCCGATCGCAACGCCGATAGCGGTGCATCGTCACCATGGTTGTTACCGGCATTAGGACCCGCACCATAGTCTCCGTCCAAGCGGACGAAGGCGTCATTGGCTACATCCGTGCGCACTTCGCCATTCAGGGTCAAGGTCTCGCGCGCGACGTGCATGTGCAGGTAGTGCAAGCCATCCTGATTAATTGTAAAGGTATAGGTCAATGGCGAACGCGGCGGCCCGGACAATGGGCTGTTGCCGGTGAATTCAAGATAGCCGGGGCCAGTGAAGCCACTTACCGTCGTTCGCTGCTGCCACTGAGCCAGATCGGTCGTCGTGTTCTCCGCCTCGATAATCACCAACCCATCGATTTGTCGATACTGCGCCGTCGGCGCGCTCGTGCCATCGACACTAATCAACACCGCCCAGTCCTGCGACGACTGTGAAGGCGGCGTTCCAATGTTCTGCATGCCCGGCCCTTGCAGCGTATCGCCATCGACCTGCGCACCCGTGCGTGGGTTAAACCACAGGACGTTATAGGCGGCGCTATCGGGTAACGATATATCGGTCGTGCCACCCTCACGCAAGTACACGATATACGCGCCCGCACCGTCTGATAATACCCAGTCGGTCGTCGTTGACGTTGCGCCGTTATCCGGCTGCATGGATTGCAGATCGATGCCGAAATCGCCCTGAACGATATCCCGGAAGAATCGCACCAGGTGCCCTGACTGCTGCCAATGCGCGTCAAACTCGCGCAGGTCCTCCACTGCGAGGTCGTAAGCATGACCAGCACCGGCATTCTTGAGATACCACTCAAAGCCGCCACCGCCCGACATCACGCTCGCCCACATCCAGAACACACGTTGCTTGACGGTGACAGCGGTATTCGGGATCGGCGCATCACCACCTGATGCCTCGGTAAACGTGACAACCCAGGTTTTTCCAGCAGCGGTAGATCGGCTGATCCAATCCGCGGCCATGCCATAAACCCCATTGGCCGAGCTGGCATCCGACGGGATACCGCCGAACTGCATCGTCGGACCATCAAAGGTCGGGTGTCCCAGCAAGTCGTCGTAGCGATCCTTCTCACCGGGGTAGGTGTGCATCATGATCGGATGGTCGTAGGGATCGAGTTCGCGAATGTAGTCAGAGAACGCACGCTGCTGCGCAGGGGTATTCGTATTCTCCTCACCCAGATTCCATTGCAGTGCCGGATGATGGCCAAAACGCGAAATCAACTCGCGATAGTAGAGCTGGCGCTCAAGCCCCAGGTTGCCATTATTCAACAGCTGATCGTTCTCCGTCTCCTGAGTCATGAGATGGATCATGATGCCGTTCGCCGTCATATGCGTTAATGCCCGTTCCCACTGATCAAGCTTGCTGACATCGAATCGCTTCACCTGCCCGCTGGCGTTGTACTCCGCCCAAGGGTGCGCATCGCAACCATCGCCACGCACCGTGTTGGCCATGATGTAGATGGCATTAACTCCAGTTGAGGCGATGTAGTTGATCAGGCCGATGAGGCTGCGGCCACGGTTGTTCGCCCATTGTGGATCGCCGCTGCGCCAGTCGCCGGCATGCGGTGCGAAGTTGTGCAAAATGCCTTTGCAGCTGTTGGCATCCGAGAACTTGGTCGTATTGTCGAATTCTGAGTAACCAAAGATGTTCTCGGGGCTGTCCATACCACCTTCAATGTAGATACTGCCGTCGCCCGCAAATCGCAGATAGCGCTCGCCATCGAGATGCTGAAGCAAACCACGGGTACGCATGTCCGTTGCAGGCGCCGGGCTACTGGTCACATTGAATGAACCGCTGAGGCCGTCGATCACGCTCATTGCGTTACCAGCGTTCGCCGCCGTATCTACCGAAATGTTCTGACCGGACCTGAAGGACACGTCGTATTGCCAGCTGCCCGTGCGTGGCGGTGAAAAATAAGCGCGCCAGACATCACCTGTAGTCGCCCCCGAATCAGCGGCATCACCATCAGCCGCAAAGTGTCCTGGTACCGTCACTACCGAGGAGCCGCTGGTGAATGTGACATTGAATCGGTAATCCGTAAATGTTGCGTCATCCGCTTCGCTTGCCGAAAAGCCAGTGCACTCAACCGCAACGCGATGCCATTGGCGAAGGTCACCGGTCACCACGCAGGCGCCGTTAGGCCCCGGCGGTGTCGAGCCCTGAGCAACGCTAAAGCTGATCATCGTCGTCGTCTCAGCGCCGTCGTCGTCGGTGGCGACGGCGGTCAGCTCATAGCTGCCTGCGGCAAGATTGCGCAGCACCGCATCGTTCGTCGTACCGGGGCTTCCCCATTCATACGGGGCGACGTTCTCCTGACGAATAAACGCGCCATCCAGCGACAGCGTCACGTTGGCAATGGTGCCGTCACTATCGCTTGCGGCAACAATCACATGCGCCGTATCACCGACATTCAGCGTGGCGCCGTCAGCCGGTTGGCTAAAGGTGACTGCCGGTGCACTGTTCTGCGGTGGATTGGGATTGTTCTGTGGCGCGACCGTAACACTAACCGACGCCAGCGCCTGGGCACCATCGTCATCTGTGGCCGTTGCGCTGAACGTGTAATCGCCCGCGGCAAGATTGCGCAGCGACGCATCGTCATTGCTGCCCGGCGCACCCCACTCAAATGGCGCCTCGGTATCCTCACGCATCGGCGAGCCATTCATTGTCAGCTGCACCGATTGCACTGTGCCATCGCTGTCAGTCGCGTTGACGACGATATGAGCGGTATCGCCGGCGGTCAATGTGCTGCCGGTAGCAGGCTGATCAAAGCTGATGGTCGGTGCACTATTGCCCGGCTCTGGTTGGTTGGGGCTACCGGAGATCGTATTGTCTGTGTCACCCCCGCCACCACAAGCGGCCAATCCAGTTATCAGAAAAACAGGTAGGACTACTCGCGTCATCATTCGCATTACGGGACTCCAATCAAAGCACTACGGGTTCAAGGGGGATCCTTGAGCGTTTGAGGAAGAAATGCCGCTGCGGGCAACTGCCACCAATCACTGGGACTCTTGTTTCAGAGCGGATGGTAGTCCCGGCCCATCTCGCAAAACTTGAACTACGTCACACAAGTTGCGTCCACAATTCGGTGTTTTGGCACCAATAAGGTGCACTTGGTGCAAATGGCAGCGACGAATAGCCCAGCATTGGGCCGCAAGTTCGAAATAACCCATGACAAATCAGGGAGATAGGTAGATTTTCGAATGCCTGTCGGCGATCAGAGACAGCGCGACTGCGAGCGGCCACTGCAGCGCACGCAAATCGTTCACATGGCGCTTACATCCGCTGAGCCGTGAATTCTGTTACGTTAAATGGTGAACGGCTCGGGATACTATGGATTGGCAACGCAGATCATGATCAGGTTTAGGGACAAACCGTTACAAGGCGACTCGATATGACACTCACACTTGAGCCCAACTTAGCAGACGGCATCGTGTTCCTCGCGGGTCTCGCACTATATCTGCTGGCGGCGATTGATGTCCTGCGCGGCACTGGTGTGCTCAGGCGGCTGCGTACCTCACCATTGGCCGTATCATTCATTGCGGGGGCGATGATCGTCATGCCGCTCGGGTCAACCGTCATTGAACCCGACAACGCGTGGGTCGATTCCGCGCTAAAGCTCACACCCATGTTCCTTATTGCTATCGCAGCGTTGCTTGAAAGGCGGGTCCGCAAGGCGGCAAGAGGCGAACGCAGCACGCCGCCCAGCGCTGTCAGCAACCGCACGAGCAATAGCCACTGATTGCGACTACTCATTGACGTTAGCGAACGATTGGCAGTGTTCCGCCATCAAAGCATGGCACTGCCAATCGTCAAGAGGCGCTATACGACCTCGAACAAGCCTGCTGCGCCCATACCACCGCCTACGCACATCGTGCAAACAACGTACTTGGCACCGCGGCGTTTACCTTCAATCAGGGCATGACCAACCATTCGGGCACCTGACATGCCATACGGATGGCCAATGGAAATCGCACCGCCATTGACGTTCAGAAGGTCGTTCGGAATACCCAATGTGTCGCGGCAGTAAATCACCTGCACGGCAAACGCCTCATTGAGCTCCCATAGACCGATATCGTCCATGCTAAGGCCGTTTCGCTTTAAGAGCTTGGGCACAGCAAATACCGGGCCGATACCCATTTCGTCTGGCTCGGTACCGGCAACGGCGATACCGCGATAAATCCCCAGCGGCTCGACACCGCGCTGTTCGGCCAGCTTGCTATCCATAATCACGGCAGCCGACGCACCGTCAGACAACTGGCTGGCATTGCCCGCAGTGATGACGCCGCCATCAACAACGGTACGCAGGCCGGACAACCCGTCCAGTGTCGTCTCTGGACGATTACCTTCATCCTTCTCAAGCGTCACGTCATGAAACGAAATCTCTTTGGTCTCCTTGTCCATCACGCCCATGCTGGTCGTCAACGGCACGATTTCGTCGTCAAGCTTGCCCGCCGCTTGGGCAGCGGCAGTGCGCTGTTGGCTTTGCAAGCCATACTCGTCCTGTTGCTCTCGAGTGATGCCATAGCGCTTTGCAACGACCTCTGCCGTTTGCAGCATCGGCATGTAGATCTCGGGTGCATTGGCCAAAACGGCAGGGTCTTGGGCGCGATGCAGATTCATGTGCTCATTTTGAACCAGGCTGATCGAGTCCACGCCACCGCCAACGACAATCGGCATATTGTCGACGAGAACCTGTTTGGCCGCCGTAGCGATCGCCATCATGCCAGAGGCACACTGGCGATCGATTGACATGCCGCTAACCGTGATCGGCAAGCCGGCTGCAACCAGCGCTTGACGTGCAACGTTCTGGCCGGTGCTGCCCTGCTGCAATGCGCAACCCATGAGGACATCATCCACCTCTTCCGGCGCAACGCCAGAACGCTCGACCGCATGTCGGATCGCATGACCCGCCAGCGTTTGGCCCTGCGTGTTATTGAAGGCGCCGCGATAGGCACGCCCGATCGGGCTGCGCGCGGTTGATACAATGACTGCGTCTTTCATGACAAGCTCCGCTTAACGTTCGAGTTTGATACCGCGCTTCTTCGCCAACGCAGTCAGGAATTTGATGCTCTGCTCGCCGCCCATTTGCAGCTCGCGCGCGGTGTCCATATCGCTGGCTTCGTCCCAGTGCGCCGCAAGATTCTCAGCGGTCGCCTCCTCGCCGTCCAGGAGAATACCCTCGGACTCGATAATAGCCGCACGCGCAAATCCACCTGCGCCTGCCGCGATGATCTGCCGGCTTCCCGCATCCTTGCCGCACATGAAAATGACGGCAGGCGTGACCAATTCAGGCTGCAACGCCGCGAGTACTTCTTCGCTCATCAAGTCTTCGGTCATGCGAGTCGCTGCGACTGGCGCCAGCGTATTGACATGAATATTGTATTTCATGCCTTCGAGATACAGCGTGTTCATCAGGCCAACCAAGCCGAGCTTCGCGGCGCCGTAGTTGGACTGACCGAAATTACCGTACAGTCCAGATGACGAACTGGTCATCATTATGCGACCATATTGCTGCTCGCGCATGATCTCCCAGACCGCTTTGCTGCAGTTGACGCTGCCCATCAAGTGCACATCGACAACCATTTGAAAATCGTTCAACTCCATCTTCACGAAGGTCTTATCGCGCAGAATTCCCGCATTGTTAACCAGCACATCAATGCGGCCCCATTTGTCCATCGCTGCTTGAACCATCGCCTCGACTTCATCCATCTTGGTGACGTTGGCACCATCGGCAATTGCCTCACCGCCCGCGGCCGTAATCTCATCGACGACGGCCTGGGCTGCGCTGACCGAGCCACCCGTGCCATCACGGGCGCCGCCAAGGTCGTTGACAACGACTTTCGCACCACGACGCGCGAACTCGAGGGCATGCGCACGCCCCAACCCGCCACCGGCGCCGGTGACAATGACAACCTGATCATCAAAACGAATCGACATAGCTCTGATCCTTATATTCCTGACTACGCGAACCAATCAGCATCGCGCGCGCTGCCGCATGGGCAGCAGTGATTACTGAACAACAAACAGCGACAACACTTGTGCGATCAGCGCAGGTTTGTCCTGGTCCTTGATTTCCACAGTGACGGTGGACTTGCACAAGTACTGGCCGGGGTTTTTCTCGGTCACCTCATCGAGCACCATATGGCAACGCACCGAACTGCCAACCGGGACCGGCTGCAGGAATCGCACCTTGTCGGATCCATAATTGATCGCCATGACGGTCCCTTCCGGCGCAATACTGCATTGCGCGCTGAAGTACGGCAGCAGCGACAGCGTCAGATAGCCGTGCACGATCGTGCCGCCAAACGGCGTCTGCTTTGCCTTCTCTTCGTCAAGATGAATAAACTGATGATCAAGCGTGGCATCAGCGAACGCGTTAACGCGCTCCTGGTCAATCTGCAACCAGTCGGAAGGCTCACGTTGTTTACCAATGTGATTTGGTAGTTCGTCCAAAGGTATCAGTTCTGACATTGCGGCTCCCTCATTGGCGTACAGCGCCAGTGAGCCCTGTGTCAGGCCCACCGTTGACGCATCATTGGATGGTAAGCTCGCCATTGTACCTGAATCATGGCTGCCACGGCGGCCTGCAAACCCGTCACGCACCCATGACAACACTCACCGTCGAAACCCAATATGGATCGGTTGAAGGGCTCGCGGCCAACGGCTGCCGGCAATGGCTAGGCATCCCGTACGCCGCGCCGCCGATCGACAAATTGCGCTGGCATGCACCGCAACCGCATGCCGGCTGGACCGGAACCCGCAGCGCGCAGGCATTCGGCAGCGCTTCCATACAACACCGCTCACATATGACGGACGAGTTGCCGGCCGGGCTTGATAGCTGCGACGAGGACTGCCTGACAGTCAATGTCTTCGCGCCGCTGGAGACCGGCAATGCGCCACTACCCGTGATGGTCTGGATCCATGGTGGCGGCTTCTCAATCGGCGCGTCCAGCCAGTCTATGTACGACGGCGCGCAGTTGGCACAAAGTGGCCGCGTCATTGTAGTTTCCATCAACTATCGGCTGGGCGTGCTTGGCTTTTTGCGTCTCGCCGACGTCACGCATGGTCAGATTCCCGCTACGGGCAACGAGGGGCTACTCGACCAGATCGCGGCGCTGCAATGGGTCAGAGACAACATCCACGCCTTCGGTGGCGATCCGACCCGTGTCACTGCATTCGGCGAATCGGCAGGTGCGATGTCCATCGCCTCACTCTGCACGATGCCAGCGGCAAGTGGCTTGTTCCAACGCGCGATAATCCAGAGCGGCAGCATGCATGCTGCACATGACCTCGCAACCGCCAATCGTGTTGCTGAGCAATTCCTGCTGGCCTTGCCTCAATCCGCACGCAACACACTGGCCACGGCAACGGTGCGGGAGCTTCGTGAAGCCGCGCAAACCTTGCATGGGCGCCTGATGATCGACGAGCGACTGTCGATCATGCCAACGCGGCCGGTCGTTGACGGCCAGACGCTACCGGATCTGCCAATCCATCGGATGCGCGACGGCCACGCGATGCCGATCCCGATGTTATTCGGTTTTAACCGTGATGAGTGGCAGTACTTCGCATTGCTGGATCGCGGCATTCGCAAACTCGACGATGCAGCCCTCGAGGCGCGCCTGTCGATACATTACGATCGCAAGCAGATTGCAACACTGCAATCCCTGTATGGCGACATAGAAGACCCGGGCCAGCGCTACTGCGCGATTGCCGGCGACGTCGCCTACATCATGACAACGTTACAAGCCGTTGAAATACTAGCGCCGAGACAGCCGGTCTATCTGTACCAGTTCGACCATCCAGGACCTGGCCTTGGCGGTGCGATTGGCGCTTGCCATCTCAGTGAGGTGCCGTTTGTGTTCGGTACGCTGGATGCGCCCGGCAGCGGCATGCGATTTGGCAATGGTCCAACAGAAAAGACGCTGGCAAGCCACATGCAGGCGCAGTGGCTGGCTTTCGCCGAAACCGGCAGGCCGGCATCCGCCGACTGGCCCGACTATGCACAGCGCCCTGGCCGTTACCATTTCTCTACAGACAGCCAATGGTCCGCCGACACCAGCAATGCCCGGCGTGACTTCTGGGCAGGCGTTTCTGCGAGTGTATATCGTCGCGTCTGAGTCGGACTAACCCGATGTCATCGCGGCCAATGCCGCCTCACGAAGACCTCGTTTGTAGATCTTCGCCGTTGCGGTGCGCGGTAGCGGCTCGGCCGTGATGTCAATTTTCACCGGCACCTTGTAGTAGGCCACCTGATCTTTCATGTAGTCTTGCAACGCAGCTTCATCGACCGTCGTGTCGCTAACACTCACCACGGCAACCAGCTGCTCACCGAGTTTCTCATCGGGTAATCCAAATACCGCAGCTTCGTTGACAGCAGCATGCCCGTAGAGCGCATTCTCGACCTCCTGGCAACTGATATTCTCGCCACCGCGAATGACAATGTCCTTGATCCGGTCAACGATGAACACATATCCGTCATCGTCAACATAACCCACGTCACCGGTCGCCAGAAAACCGTCTTTGAGAACGTCGGCCGTAGCGTCCGGTTTATTCAGATAGCCACGCATATTGGCCGCGGACTTCAGCCATATTTCGCCTGGCTCGCCGCTCGCGCAATCATTGCCTTGATCATCAACAATCCGTAGTTCGACGCTGGGGAAGCACGCTTGCCCCACACTGTTCGGCTTGTTCTGGTAGTTGACACCGGCGTTTGCGGTGCCAAGAGCACTGCTCTCAGTCAGTCCATAGCCAACTGATGGCATGACGTTTTCGAAGGCTTGTTCAATCACCGGTACATGCGCCGCGGGCCTGGCCGCACCACCACCGCTAATTGCATACAGCGAGCTCAAATCAGCGCCGCTTTGGGCTGCCACCTGCGCAAGTTCGAAGGACATACTCGGCACGCCGTTGAACGCTGTGATGCGCTCAGCCGCAATCAGGTTGATGGCGTGTTCCGCATTCCAGCGATCCATGAGCACCACTTTTTGCCCCGCCAGCATAGACAACAAGAACATGGCATTGCAGCCGGTCACATGGAACAAGGGTACCGTCATCAGTATGCCCATCTGCGCGCCCTCTGCAGGGCCGACACCGCGCACCGTGCGATCAGCGATCGTCAACAGACCCCATTGCATCAATGCTGTGATCGTCGCGCGATGGGTGGTCATGACACCTTTGGGGTTGCCAGTCGAACCTGAGGTATAGAAGATGGTCCCCAACGCATCGGGGGCCCCAGCCACGCTATCGAGTGGTTGTGGCACTTCCAGCAATGTCTGCCAGGGCTGCGTACCGGCGACGTCCCCGCGTGCGCAGACAATCGTTAAGCCGTGCTTGTCAGCCACTGGCAACAAACGCTCAGCGCGCTGCGGATCAGCAATCACAACGCGGGCCTTGCTGTCGGCGCAAGCGTAGTCGAGCTCCGTCGTGGTCCACCAGCCGTTCATTGGCACGGCGACGGCCCCCATCCGAGTGATCGCCATATACGCGATCAACCATTCCGGGTAGTTGCGCATGGCGATCGCGACCGGATCGCCAGCTTTGATGCCGATCGCGGCAAGCCCGGCAGCGGCTTTGCGCGACGCAAGATCTGCCTCGGCATAAGTCGTACGCTCGTCACGATAGACGATGAAATCCAGGGCACCGAAATTCGCCGCGGCCATTTGATACATGGCGCCAAGCGTCGGCGGCGCATTCGCGAAAATTGGATACTCGACGCCATCGACGACGTCGGTACCGACCGCGAACATTCGCTCCGACGCAATCGCCTGGCGACAAAAATCGAGAATGCTGGTGTCTACTTCGGCCATGTACCTTCCCCCCCTAAGGTCGAACCATATCGCACAGTGTAACGAAGCTGACATGCCGTTGGAACGCACTCGGGGCGCGCTTGGCAGCGGATACGTCACAAAAGCGTCGCCAAACAGTAACTCAACATTCATGCAGGCGCCGCACTATCGCGCGGAATCAGCAGTACAGTGGAGCCCGCATGATTGACGATTATGGTAGCGAACCACATACCGATCATTACCGCGCACTGCATGGTGCGAGTGCATTCATCTCCGACATGCATCTAGGTACAAAAGGCTGCCGAGGCGCCGCGCTTGTGCAATTTCTGAGACATCTCGATGTCGACAATCTGTATCTGGTCGGCGACATCATCGACTTGCAGCGTATGGCACAGTCGATGAACTGGTCGGACAGCCATACACAGGCAATGCGTGAGATATTTCGTCTCGCAGCGTCAGGTGTCAATGTGACCTACATCCCAGGCAATCACGATGCACACTTGCGCGCATTCGCTGGTACCGAGTTTGGCGGCGTGAAGATTCGGCTAAACACGATTCACACGACACGAGATGGCCGCCGCCTGCTGGTAACCCACGGCGACCAATTTGATGGGCAACTTCGCATCGGATCACTTAAAGAAAGATTCGGTAGCGCCGCTTATCAGTGGTTGCTGGACATGGACGCGGGCATCAATCGCGTCAGGCAGCGTCTGGGTTATCAACAGGTCAGCGTGACTGCCAGTCTCAAGATGCGTTTCGACAGCGCGCGTCAATACATCCGCGAATTCGAGCGTACGGCGGCAAATGACGCGCGCAAGCGTGGGCTGGATGGCATTGTCTGCGGGCACATCCACAAGCCAGCCATCATGACGATCGACGGGGTTGGCTACTTTAATGACGGCGATTGGGTCGAGCATGGCACCGCGCTGATGGAGCGCAACGATGGAATGCTTGAGCTCACTAAATGGAA
>JBCCCC010000076.1:0-14773 GCA_039033695.1 Pseudomonadota bacterium
CATCGCCGCGCTCGGCGACACCCTGGCTGAGCCGTGACTGCTCGCGCAGATGTGTAACGAGCACCAGCGTGGCACGCTCATACTTGGCATAAGCATCAACCGCCTTGACCAGATTCGGGATCAGGTCATGGCGGCGTTGCAGCTGCACATCGATGTCGCTCCAGGCGGTGTCTACGCGGTTTCGCGATGCAACCAGACGGTTGTACAACACTGCGCCAGCAATGATGAGGGCGGCGATGATTGACAACGAAATCAACATCCAGTGAGTTTACCATCGACCGGACTGCCCGCGCGGCGCTCGTAGTGGTTAGCGCCGCTGTTGCGAGGACCCGCGGTCACGCCGAGCAGCTTTCGTGCCTCTGTTCCGATATCGCATGCGACGGTGTGTCGCTCGTCGCCAACTGACCAAAGCGCTAGCCCGTCGTCTTCAGAACGTCGTATCGATCACAACCTTGCCGCGGCTCGTGCGCTCACCCATCATGTAGTGCCAGGCGTCGACATAGCCCTCCATCGGAAAAATCCTGTCGATACTTGGCGAGATCTTACCGTCGGCAATCGCGCTGTGGACATAGGCGGTGCCGCGCGAGCACGCCTCGGCGTCCTGCACGTAGTTGAATACGGAATAGGCGTTGAACCACAAGTTTTTCTGGAACATGGCGACGATTGGCGGGGTACCAAACTGACCGGCCAGCAAGCCGTAAAGGAACAACTTGCCGCCACTGGCCATCGCGTTCCCATATCGGTCCATGAAGTCACCACCGACCGGGTCAAAAGACGCATGCACGCCAACACCATCAGTCGCATCGAGCAAGAAGCCTTCCAGGTCACCGCCTTTGTCCACAAACACGTGGTCAGCGCCCTGGTCGAGTAGATATTGCCGGCTGCCTTCCGAGCGGGTGGTACCGATCATCGTTGCACCGCAGAGCCGGCCGAGTTGCAAAGCTGCTGTGCCGGCAGTGCTGGTTGCGGCCGGGACCAGGATGTTCTTGCCTGGCGCCGCACCAGCAACTTCGACGACGGGAAAATACGCTGTGAGAAACTGCATCCAGATCGACGCTGACTCGACGGCAGACAATCCCATTGGTGCTTTGGTCACATACTGCTGATCAATGAGTACGCTTTGCGCGCTGGTGCCGCGCATGTCATAGAAGTACGGCAGTGTGCAATATCGGTCGCCAACCTCGATGCCGTCGACGTTGCTGCCGACCGCATCAACGATACCCGCAGCTTCAATGCCAATACGTGCGGGCAACGAGGAAAAGCTGAAGGAATACATGTCTTCCATCAGATTCTGGTCACCCCAATTGAGCGAGAACGCTTCCACATTCAGGCGAACATCATTCGGGCCCGGTTCCTCTTTGGCACACTCGACAAGCTTGAGCGCATCAATGCCCTCGTACGCTTCTATTACCCACGCCTTTGCCATATCGAGCCCCTATTCTCTTGCGTAATGATTGCTGTCTGATCGGTCCCGCGGCGACGGCGCATCCACAATGCTCGAGGCGCAACTCAACGCACTAACGAAAACGGAAAATATGCCGGTAGCATGTAATGCCAACAACAAACGGCAGCTTAGCGCCGCCGCGCCGCGAGTGTCGCAGCATGGTCCAGCGTCATCTGATCGTCGACGATCACCCCATAAGCGGACTTCGCGAATGCTGGCGTTACATAGCCATCAATAACATCAGAAAGCACTGTTTCCGGATCGCGATCCAGCGCCTGACCATAACCCCCACCACCGCCAGTACGCGACCGGATCACCGTGCCTTGCGGCAGGTTATGTCCGTTGATCTTCAAAAAATCCACAGACGCCTGACCCGGTGCATCGACTGTCACGCATGGCGCTGCGCCATTGCCACCGCCGAACAATCCCCAGGCAGTCGTCTCCGAGCGCTCAAACCACAACCAAAGGTCGGAGTCAGTCTCGACAATATACTCTCGATAGGTGCCATTGCCGCCACGCCATTCACCCACACCGCCGGAGTCGGGCAAGATCCCGTAGCGACTCAAACGCAACGGATACTTGGTCTCGAAGATCTCGACCGGAATGTCTTTGAAGCTGCCGTTCACGTTGTTGATAAGCGAGTCCTGACCGTCGCGGCCGCGTGATGCACCCCAACCACCGGTAGTCGGCTCAATCATCAGGTAGAACTCGTCGTTGTTGCGCGGGTCGTTGCCAGCCACAGTGATCACCATTGAGTCGCCGTAGTGCGCGCCAGCTGCCTCGTCGGGCATCGCGGGCGCGAGTGCCTTGATCACCAAATCGATCAGCAAGCCCAGTGAAGAGAAGTACCAACCGCAGGCCGCAGGTTCCTGCGCCGAAAAGATCGTTGCGTCGGGTGCGACCACATCCAGCGGCCGGAACGAGCCACCGTTCGGGGATACGTCGGAGCAAATCAAGAGTTTGTAAGCGACACGCGCCGCAGCGATGGTTTGGGTGATGCCGCAGTTAACGGGACCAGTCGCCTGTGCAGCCGAACCGGTTAAGTCAACCGTCATCGAATCACCCTTGACCGTCAGCGTGAGCTTGACCGGCAGCGGGTCGCTACCCAAGCCGTCATTATCGAGGTAGCCATCTGCGCTGTAAGTACCATCATCGATTGCGGTGACTGCCTCGCGCTCGCGTTGCTCGGTCTGCCGGAAGATTTCATCGCGCGCCGCGTTGATCGTTTCCTCGCCGAATCGATCAAACAGTGCTTGCATGCGCTTGATACCCGTCCGACCGGCGGCAACTTGCGCATTCATATCGCCGACCGTGGCGTCGCCGAATCGGCTGTTACGTCGTAATAAATCAATGACGTCTTCGCGCGGCTGCCCGTTCTCATAGAGCCGCGTTGGTCCCCAGCGCACGCCTTCCTGATAGATCTCATGAGAATCAACAGGCGTGCCCGGATCTTTCGCGCCGACATCCAGCCAATGTGCTCGCGATGCCGCAAAGCCGATACGCTTACCCTGCCAAAAGATCGGCATGATGATCGTAGAATCATTCAGGTGGGTGCCAGTCATGTATGAGTCGTTCATATAGAACACATCGCCGTCTTTGAAGTAGTCCCAACCGTGCTGGTCGGCGATCAGCTTGACGCATATCTCCAAATTGCCGAGGAACAGCGGCAGGCCCAGCGACTGACCAAGGACCTCACCATTGGCATCAATCAGTGCAACAGAGCAGTCTTTACCTTCGTAGATCACCGGTGTAAACGCGCTGCGAATCAATGTCGCATTCATGTCTTTGGCAATGGAGATGAACGCATTACGGACGATTTCAGTTGTGATCGGATCGACTGACATGACCTTACCCCTCTCGCCGCAATACAATGTTGCCGTCGCTTTCGAGCGCGATCGACCAACCCGGCGGCACGACCGTTGTCGCGCTTTGTTCTTCGATAACCAACGGGCCCATTGCCGTGTAGCCCGGCTCCAGACGCTCGCGCGCCACGATCGTCGTTGGCACCGCGTCGCCCGAGAAAACGATGTCGCGCTGCCCCAACGCTGCCGGCTCGGACGACCCTGACGCTGGCGGGTTATCGTACCGCTGCAAGGCACCAAGCGCGGCGAGACGCAGGTTGACGTACTCAACCGGCGCACCTGGGCTCGAGTGCCCATAGCGTCGCTCATGTGCCGCGTGGAATGCATCGGACACGCCCGTAACACTGGCGCCACTCAGTGGCACACTGATGGTGTACTCCTGGCCGACATAGCGCATGTCGGCACTGTGCTTGAACGACACGTGATCGGCATCAATTCCCTCCTGCGCGAGCGCTGCCAGACCTTGCGTTTGCAGTGCATCGAACACTGCGTGCAGGTCCGCGTCGGTGACCTCATTGCCAGGTCGGAAGAAGCTCTGCGTAAAGTCGTGTCGCAGATCCGTCTGCAACATACCGAGCGCCGAGAACGTGCCCGGGAAGCGCGGAATCAGGACTTCGCCAATGTTCAGCTCTTCGGCGAGGAAAACCGCGGCCATCGGACCAGCACCACCAAAGGCAACCAGCGTGAAATCACGCGGGTCCAGCCCCTGTGACACGGTGATGGTGCGCATCGCGTCAGCCATCGCTGCATTGGAGATCGCCAGCACACCTTCCGCGAACGCGGTCGCATCGAGACCCACCTGCGTAGCCAGCGATTCTATCGCCGACGATGCAGCCGACTTGTCCAACGACATGTCGCCACCCAACAACGACTTCTCACCGAGCCGACCGAGATACAAATTGGCATCCGTCACGGTCGGCTGTGTACCACCGCGCCCGTAGCACGCTGGCCCGGGCTGGGAGCCGGCACTGTGCGGGCCAACGCGCATGGCGCCATTTTCCAGCCAGGCAATCGAGCCACCACCCGTCCCAATCGTCTCGATATCGACAATGGACATGAGCAGCGGCAAGCCCTCCAGCTCGGTTTCCAGCGTCGTATTCGCCTGGCCGTTAATCACCAGGCTAAGATCAAATGAGGTGCCGCCCATATCCACACACAAGAGATTTTTACGCCCCGTTGACTCGGCCAGCGAGCTGCCGGCGATGGTGCCACCAACCGGTCCGGACAACAGCGTAAACACGGGCTTCTCTTGGGCGCTCTCCGCTGTCGACACACCGCCGTTTGACTGCATGATATGCACGGTCGTATTCATACCGAAACCGCTGAGCTCAGACTGCAGACTGCGCAGGTAGCGTTGCACGACAGGCGCTACATAGGCATTCATGACGGTCGACGATGCGCGTTCATACTCCCGCCATTCACGGGCGACCTCGTGTGACAACGAAATCGAAACGCCGGGTAATGCGGCCGACAATACATCGTAGGCTTCCAGCTCATGTTGCGGATGGGCGTAGGCATGAACGAAACACACGGCAATCGCCTTGATGCCTTCCGCCTTGACCTTGTCGATTACCGGCTCGAAGTCTGCGTGATTCAGCGGTGTCAGCTCGTTGCCATCCCAGGTCAACCGGCCGCCAATCTCATGGACGTCGCGGCGGGCGACCAGCTGTGCAGGTTTGCGATAACGCAGCTCATAGAGCGTATGCCTGTTGCCTCGGGCAATCGTATAAGCGTCACCGAGACCTTCCGTTGCAAGTAGCAACACACGTTCGCCGCGCCGCTCCAGGAACGCATTCAGCCCAACCGTGGTGCCATGTACGAAGAAATCGATGTCCGAAATGTCCGGAATCAACTCGCGAACACCATTGACGACACCTTCCGCAGGATTAGTCGGTGTTGTCGGCACCTTGCCAACGAACACCGGGCCGTCCGACGGCTCGACAACAATGTCGGTGAATGTGCCGCCGATATCAGCGGAGATTCGGTAGGTAGTCAATCGCTCGGCCTTCGGTATTGCTAGTTGAAGTTGTAACGGAAACTCACGTCCCAGATTCGGCCTGGCGCGCGCGCTGAGAAGCCACCGGCAACCCATTCCGAGTTGTAGAGCTCATCGGTGAGATTCTGCCCCGACGCAATGAGCTCCCAACGGTCATCGCTGCTGCGAACACCGACCCGCGCATTGACGAAATCCAGTGCATCGCGGGCGGTTGAGTTGTTAACGTCCCAAAATTGCTCGCCGCGACGCTCAAGGTCAAGACGTGCAAACAGGTTAAGCCCATCGCTGATCGGTCGGTCGCTTTGGATCCCGAGGTTCAACGTGTTCTCCGCGATGTACGGAGCATCGTTACCTACTGCTGTCGGATCGACCGCATACGCCTCGATTTCCGAGTCGGTGTAACCATAGGCCGCATACAGGTCCACATATTCGTTAAGGCGATAGACCACGTCAATTTCGCCGCCATTCAATGACACTTCGTCGATATTGGTCAGGATCTGCGCACTGATCGCGCCAATGAACGAGAAGAACTGCTGCCCATCGACGTCGGTCGAAAACACAGCGGCGTTGAGTCGCAGGCGGTCATCCAGGAACTGGCCCTTGTAGCCAAGCTCAATCGAAGAGGTTTCCTCCTGATCGGCGACATCGGTGACACCAACCAAACCTGCATCGGCGGCTACCTGGGCAATGCCGTTTTGGTTGAACTGACCACTGCGGAATCCTTTACCCCAGGTCAGGTACCAATTCTGGCTATCGGAAGGCTGGTAGCGCAGCGTGATTTTTGGCTGCAACATATCAAAGGTCTCTTCGTTGCGCGCACCCGGTACACCGGCCGGAAACTGCAACGGAGATACGTTTTGCACACGCTCTTCCTCGTCGTAGCGAGCGGCGATCGTCAGATCCCATTGATCATTGAGTGAAATGTCGGCGCTACCAAACACCGCCCATGACGTGTTCTCATTGTCGTCCGCGAGGAACGAGGTTGTCGGGTTGCTTGGGTCGGTGGTCGGCTCACGTTCCAGGCGGATGATGCCAGCGCCCGTATCTACACCCGTCGACAACGAGGCAAAACGTTCCCAGTCCAGGTAGTAGGTGCCAACCTCCCAACGCACGCGCTGGTCTTCCGGCGAAGAAAAACGCAGCTCTTGAGTAAGCGCTTGCAACTCGAAGAATCCGGTTTGCGTGCCATCGAAGCCAAATAGCGCCGCTGAGCTGCGCGCATTGGTGTAAGGAAACTGATCTGAGTCGCTCCAGTCTTCAATGTCTGTAAACGAAGTGGTACTGACCAGTGAGCCGGCGTCGAACTCCCAATCCAGTTTAACCGACAAGTCCAGCATGTCGCGCTCGCCTGTATCGATGTTGTTGTCGCGAACGGGCAGCACATTATTCGCATCGATGGGGCCGGTATCGGTGCCGAAGCCTATGGCGGTGATACCGTCTGCAGCAATATCAACCGCCTGATACTGAAAGCCAATGCCGCGTCCTTTGTGATTGGTAATCGCTGCGCGAAAATCGGCGCTGAACGAATCACTGGGCTCGAAAATCAACCGCCCGCGCACCGTCGTGTCTTCAAAACGATCCGCCTTTTCCCCGCGCGTGATGTTGTCCAGATAGCCTTCTCGATCAATGTAGTTGACAGACAGCTGACCGAACCAGCGATCCTCAACCAATGCACCGCCAACGGAGCCTTGCAGCGAGTACTCATCGCCGTTGCCAAAACCGACCTGTGCGTACGAGTATGCATCGTTGGTCGGGCGACGTGTGTTAATGATGATGGCACCGCCCGTGGCATTTCGGCCATACAGCGCGCCTTGCGGGCCCTTCACAACCTCAATACTGTCGATATCAAACAATTCCTGGCGAAACTGAGTGGCGGTAAACTGCAGCACACCATCTACAATCGTGGCAACAGGCGCCTCGCCGTTGCGCACTTGCGTGATGCCGCGGATGGTCATGAAGCTGGTGCCGATACCTTGCGAGGTGGCGAGCGTCACATTCGGCGTCAAAGCGATGAAGTCTTCAACACGTTCGATACCGGCATCTTGCACCATCTGCGCGTTGAACGCTGTGACCGCAAGCGGTGCCTCAAGCGCCGATTCGCTACGCCGACGAGCCGTGACCACGATCTCGTCGAGTGCTTCAACGCTGGCATCACTTTGCGCTTGAGCCTGCGCCGGCAAGCTATAAATTCCGACTACTATCAGCGCTAGTAGCAGTTTCACGATCGTTTGTGGGCGCATATTCCGGACTCCCCTGAAAGCCTGTTCTCCACCTGACACGCTTTGGCCGTCGCGACGCAACGGGCGCGGCAGGTCAAAGACAGAAGCTATGCTTCACAATTCAACCTTAATTAAAATTTTAACAAAATCAAACTTTTTTTGACTTTGCGCCATTCCGGCATAGAATTGCGTGCAACATAGGGATTCGATCAGGGGCCACGAATGGCGACGCCGGCAAAATCAGAGAACGCTTTCAAGCGATCCGTTGGTAGCCTGCTAAAAGCACGCAGAACTGAGCTAGGCATGACATTGCAAGAACTCGCAGACCGTGCGGAGCTATCGCCGGCGTTCTTGTCACAAACCGAACGCGGTAAGGCAACGCCATCAATTGTCTCGCTAATCAATATCGCGCGCGCGCTCGAAACTGACATTCACTATTTCATCACCCCGCCCGCGCCAACCAGCCTGGTGCGTCGCGGCGACAAGCCCGAGTACATTGAGATTGATTCACCGGTCGCCTACACGCGACTGGACTCGCGCATCCGCAATCAACGTATGAATGCACTGATCATGGATATTCCGCCCGGCATCGCATTGCCCGTTGTACACCGCGAAGAGGGCGAGGACTTCTTTTATGTGCTCGAGGGTGAGGTCGAACAAACCATTGGTGACAAGTCGTTCACACTGAAGGCCGGTGACAGCGCTCACCACAATACGCAGATCGATCATGATGTGGTGAATCGCAGTGATAGCGTCGCAAGAATGCTCTGGGTCGGCACTCCCGTGTTGTTTCCCGCTGATGATTCGAGCGGCGACGATTGAGCAATCGCCGCGCAAGGACGTCATTGCCCGCGCGAGCAGCCCGCCGCTGATCGGAGTATGTCAACGTTCGCATTTACAACGCCGTTTGGAGACATCGAGATCGAACTGGACGTTGTGCGAGCGCCCGAGACGGCAGGCTACTTCAAGGCGTTTATCGAGCGCGGCGGGCTTGATGATGGGGCCATCTTTCGGGTGACGTCCGAGACCGACGAACAGGCATCGATCGAGGATCAACCGCGTATTCGAATTCTGCAGGTCGGCACCTCAAATGGACTACAAGCACCACGTCACAAGATCCCGCATGAGTCGACCAGTCTGACAGGCATACAACATCGGCAGTGGTCGATCTCCGCGGCGCGTTTCGCACCCGGCGAAGTGTATGGCAGTTTTTTCGTTTGTCTTCGTGATGAGCCTAGCCTGGACCATGGCGGCTCGCGCCAGCCCGACGGCCACGGCTATGCAGCATTCGGCCAGGTTACCCGCGGCCGGCAATCACTGTTACAAGCCTATACGGCAGCACGAAAACAGGATGCCGAGTTGCTATCAACGCCGATTGCCTTCCACTTTGTCACTGACGATAGGCAATAACCCATGACCGAGACGACTGCCAGCGTAACGCCGATCCCCGCCCGACACGTTGGCAGCTGGTTTAGCGAAATGCCACTGACACGCAATCACTGGTTGGCTGGGGGCACGTTGTTCATGACTTTCGTCATCGAGTCTTGGGAGATGATGATCATCATCTTTTCCAGCGGCGCCATAGCGGCCGAGTTCGGACTCAGCACCCAGCAGACCGGATCACTGATCAGCGCCATGTTCCTCGGCATGATTCCGGGCGCATTGCTGTGGGGCAAACTGATGGGGCCGCTAGGGCGCAAGCAATGCCTGCTCATCAGTCTCGGTTGCTACGGCGTTTTCCCGCTGATCAGCGCCTTCGCCGTGAGCTTCGAAATGCTGTGGGTTGCACGATTCTTGTGCGGCATTGTCCTGTCCGGCGCACTGGTGGTGACCTTCCCGTTTTTTGAGGAGCTGGTGCCGGTCAAGAGCCGCGGCAAGGCGACCGTATATCTGTCGGCAGGCTGGCCAGTTGGCGTGCTGGTCGCAATCGGCGTGACTGTGCTGTTGATGGATCTCGGCTGGCGCTGGGTAATCGGGGCTGGTGTATTCGCATCACTATGGGCATTCGCTATTGCCGCATTCACGCCGGAATCACCGTATTGGCTGGCGGAGAAAGGACGGACCGCCGAAGCAGACGCTGCCATTAATCACCTCTCGCAAGGTGCGCTGGACGCCAGGACCGCACCGGGGCAGAGCGCCGGCGGTGACGGCATTGCCTTCTTCGATATCTTTCGAGGTCGCGTGCTTAGAACAACAATCGTACAGAGTATTGTCAACTTCTGCTTTTCATGGGGCTATTGGGGGCTGATGTCGTGGATGCCAACCCTGTTGGCAGAGCGTGGCTTGAGCACGCCGGCCGGGCTCGGTTTCATGGCGTTGTCTGCGCTGTTCATGTTTCCCGGCTACATCTCTGCGAGTTTCCTGACCGGCAAGCTGGGCCGTAAGAAGGTCATGTTGATTTATGTCTTCATGTCAGCCGTTGCCGGGTTCGGCTTTGCCTACTCTGGCACGGTGAACCAGATGTACTTTTGGAATTTCACGTTGTCTTTCTTTAGCCTGGGGGCTTGGGGTGTCTGGAACACCTGGCTCGGTGAGATTTACGATACCCGCAATCGCGGCGCCGGCACGGCCTGGGGAGTCTCCGCCCAACGCGTGGCCAACTCGATCGCACCCATCGTCATTGGTAGCGTGCTCGCCAGCTCCGACTTCCTGCAAACCGTATCGTTCATCACGCTATTCCTCGCCGTGACGTTTGTGACCGTGCTGTTTTTGCCAGAAACTGAAGGCGTCGAGCTGACGTAGCGGGACCAGTCACAGAAACCTGCAGCATTGTTAAGTGTCATCAGTACCGAGTTAGTAAGCCAACATCGGCAGCCAGCCGTGCCAGCGCTTGACGGGAGCCAAACGCTGGCACGGGACCTGATCAAAGCGGCGAATAACCGGCCGGGATATCAAACAACGACAGCGGCATGGGCACATCGAAGTCGAATTGTGTGCGCATGCTGAGGCCACCTGGCAGATCGCCCTCGAGCAACAGCGGCTGATCGTTGTCCGCACGACTCCACAGCGTCAGATCAACGCCGTCAATTACGAGCCTGTGGCCGATTGCGGCGACACCGCTAATTGTCCTCGGCGCATCAAGCCGAACAGCGTCACCTCGAAAAGCTGCCAGCTCTTCAACCCACTCAAGACCCTGATTGCGCGCCGCAGCGACCGCGATCGGCTGACGCGTATAGCGTTGTTCAGGCAATAGCATCGTGAACGTCTGGGTTTCCGCGTTGATGATTTGCGTTGCGCCAGCCTGCTCAATACGTACATCACCACGCGCGGTCGTTCGAACGCGCATATCCATCATCACCTGATCGCCAAACGTCATTGACGTTCGAACCTCCAGTGTGTCGTAGCTTGCAAACCACGCCTGAACATTCGCGAACGCTGTACCTGCACCGCCGGGCAGCATGAAAGGCAGCGATGTTGCCACCACAGCTACAACAGCAGCCATGGTCGCAAAGCGTGGAACCCAACCACGGCTTGGCGCGGCCGTCGTCTCGTTCGGCAGCTTTGCGCGTAGCCTGGCGGCGGCAGCTGAGATATCGGCATGCTCCGCGGTATCGCGAACAGCTGCAATAAACGGCTGGAGCACGCGCTCTTCTTCATTCATTCTCGTCGACTCTGTCATCTCATTGCTCCTCATTGTTGATTTGCAGGCGGTCTCGCAAGTCATTGCACAGCCTTTGGCGCACCCGATGTAGTGCCACCGCCACCGCATTTTCAGTCATGTCGAGTTGCTCACCGATCTCGGCCTGGCTGAGCTCCTCCAGGTAGTACAGGCTGAACAGCAACGCGTCCTTGTTGGAAAGCGTTGCGATCGCACCGCGCAGTGCCGCGCCGCGCTCTGTAGCCTCGAACAGGCTCTCCGGAGTTGAGTCGTCAACGATGTCTTCAACCCCTTCGGTGCTCCGGCGTTTTCGAAGTCGGTCCAGCGCGCCGTTCACTGCCATCGTTCTGAGATAGGCAGGCCAGTTGCGAATATCGATGGGTGGCGAGCGCAGCAATCGCTCGGCGATATCCTGCGCGATGTCTTCTGCGTCATGCAGGCTACCCAGCACGCGCACAGCACTTGCAATCATAAGACCGGCGTGCGCGCCCAACGCTGTGATCAGCTCAGGGCGCGCCTTGTGCTTATGGCTGCGCCAGAGTGAGAATTTTTCGCTTATGCGCGCCATTTGAGTTACTCCTAGAATTGTCACAACCGCTTCCTTTTGTAACGGGTACGACAACAGGACGTATCAGATGCCGAAACCTTACAGAAAAACTCAGGTTTAGGTATCGCGCACGGATTGACGCTGAATAAGGGCTCGCACACCGCGCAGTCCTGGCCTACGTTATTCGCCATGGCGAACGGCCGCTGACGGAGCCGCGGCGGGGGTAAGGGTCGGTTAGCCCAACTGCGCTCAAAGGAGCTTGAATATGGTTACGACTCGAGGTAGCGTTTGCGCTTGTTGCGTGGCAACGCGGCAAGATCGACGCTGAGTAACAAGCCCGGCGTATCCGCGAAATGACGATCGACCCCAACGGCGTGAAATTGCGCGCCCAAGCCCGCGTAGTGACGTAACAAGACAGGTATGCCTTTGTCGTCAGACTCGCGAGCGCTAACCAGCGAACTCAGCAGCTTCAGATCAACCTCATGATTAGCGCGAAAACGTCGCCACTCAGCGCCCAGCGTGTCCGGCAAAGGCGCCACGGCGCGCACCGTCGCATCTGGCGTGATGAGCGTGTCACAAATCATTGCAACAGACACCGGGTCATACTGACGGCTGAGCGATACGGTGCCATACAACGTGCCGTAGTGCGGGTGCGCGCGAAGAAACCCACCGATACCCCGCCACAGCAGATCGAGTGCCTGGCGAGAGCGCTGGAACTCTGGTGTGATGAATGAGCGGCCGAGTTCCAAGGCGGGCGGACGCGACATAAAAAATTCTGCGTCGAAGTCAAACATACGCTCCAGATAGCTCCCGCTACCCGCATCAATCTGGTCGCGCCGGCCGATGCGGTAGGCGCCGACCAGTGATCGTGTCGGCTGATGCCAGCAGAACAGGTGGTCATAAACGGCATCAAACTCATCCGTGTCGCGGGCGCGACCACTACCCTCATCGAGCTCGCGAAACGTTCGTTCGCGCTCGCGAGTCACATCGTCCAACAGCGCGGGAAACTGTTCATGACGGCCAAAGCCCACAACGAACTCACCCGTTGAAAGCACATGCTGCGATGCCGGCAATCCGGCAATTTCTTTGCAGACGTCTGCTCGCGGGTGTGCTTGGCGGAGTGACGCCATTGCCGGCTGCCCAGCCGAGTCCCTTGGGGCTCGCAGCGTCGCGCTCGATAATCGAATGACATCAGTTAGCGCCGCATCGCTAAGACCCTTGAACCTACTCACATCAAATGCTTTGCCAATGCGAATACCGAGCGTGCGATCGCGCGTTTTGATCAGCTCACGCGCGAGCATCAATAATCGGAATCGATACCAAATCGAGCCCAGTCGATAAAACAGCGGGCTGTTCTGGCCCGTGAAACGCACGGGCAGAATCTTCGCGCCGGATTTGCGCGCGAGCCGTGCCACCGAACGACTCCACTGTGCGTCGGCGATCTCGTCGAGATCCGGCTGGAAAAAAGAAGTTCGTCCAGCTGGAAACACTACCAACACGCCTCCACTTCGCAGCAGTGCGAGACTGTCCCGAAACCCGCGCCGGTTCGCAGGGTCGCTGGCATCCAGCGGATTGACAAAGATGAAGTGTCGCGACAGCTCGCGGAACAATCGCAAGGCAATATTTGCCATGACTTTGAAATCAGGGCGTAAACGGGCGAGCAGCTTCACCATAACCAAGCCCTCGATACCACCGTGCGGATGATTGGCAACAATGATGACCGGCCCATCAGTGGGTAAACGTGATGCCATCAACGGCTGGTCGTCTACCGTGACGCCCAGCGCATCGATCGCGTTGCTCGCAAATGTATGCGCTGGCAGATCAGCCAACGCGTGGCGCTGATAGAAGTCGTCGAGGTGATGGATCCCCAGCAGGCGATCAATGAACGGCGCGAACCGATGCAACCGTCGCCCCTGCGGCGTGCTGGTATCAACGACCGCGCGCATCGAGATCTTGCGATCCTGTGGTGGTAGCGCACTCATTCTTGGCGACGTTGAGAAACGCGCTCCGACTGAGCAAGGCCAAGCGCGTAGATCAGCGCGTATAGCGTGCCAAAGACCCAGCTTGGCAGCACCGTCATGACAACCTCTTCGGTCCCGGCCACCCAGTGCACGGCCAGTGACGAGACAACCAACGCCGCAAGCGTTGCCAACGTGCAACGCAGCACACGCCAGTAGCGGTTATGTGTACCGCTGAACAGGCGCTCAACGAGCGCTGTCATGCCGGCTGTCACAACAGCGCTGTACAACCCCTGTGCCATTGCAGCCATGCCAACGCTGGCTGGGCCATGCATGCGATTGGCCCAGCCCGCCCACACGGCGTAGAACACGAATGCAACTCCGCTGGCGAGTAACATGCGTGCGCGTGGCGACAGGAAGGTTGCTGACGGCATGCTCATGTCGTTTGTCGCATCAATAATCGCCATTGGCCGCCGGTCCGCGGGTCTGCGCGCAACTGCGCGTTAGTGATGAGACCGGCCAACGACTGATATTATTGCAACTGACATTGGCAACAATCCGGCCGAGGCAGGTCGAAGACCGCAACGACCTGGCAGAGCAAAATCGCATTTGCGCTGTCTAACGGGTGAACGACGACACGCGGAGCGGCAATGCACTAGCGATGCACTTGCCCGGTGCTGGACTGAGAGTGAACATGCGCGGCCAAACGACATCTCGGCGAGAATTCCTCAAAGCGGCCGCGGCCACGGCAGTGGCGCCGATGGCGCTGGCGTCCGGGGCAGATTCGCGCGCCGGCGTCATACCAGTATCCGGGGAGCGCATCCCCGCAATTGGCCTTGGCTCATGGATCACCTTCGATGTGACCGACCCGGCTGCAATCAGGAACTGCCAGAGTGTCATCTCAGCCTTCTTTGAGCTTGGCGGCACACTGATTGATTCGTCACCGATGTATGGCCGTTCGCCCGATGTGATCGGCGCGAGTCTCACGCAGCTGAAGCGCCTCGAGCGTGTGTTTTCTGCGAGCAAAGTCTGGACGATGGGCGCTGACAATGGCCGGCAACAGATTGAGATGTCTAGGGCGCGATGGGGTGTGGCGCATTTCGATCTGGTACAGGTGCACAACATGATGGATTGGCGCGCACATCTGCC
>JBCCCC010000077.1:0-14643 GCA_039033695.1 Pseudomonadota bacterium
GACGATGGCATCGAGATGTTTGGCGGTGCGGTCAACTTCACGAATTTCGTGGCCTTGTACGTACGTGATGATTCGATTGACATCGACGAGGGTTACTCGGGCACGATTACCAACGCGCTCGTCATTCAGTCGGAGACAGATGGTAACCATTGCATTGAAGCCGACGGCATTGCGGGCTTCAGCGGTCTGACTGCACCTGAAGTCGAAGCAGTTGTTACCCAAGGTATCAACTCGCGCCCGACAATCAACAACCTGACCTGCATCGTGACTCCTAACGGTGCGGCGACCGCAACGCATGATCCAGGTGCAGGCTGGCGTTTGCGCGAGGGCATCTTCGCGACGATCAATGACTCTCAGGTAATTGGTTCACTGACTGCGGCCGATGCCACCTCAGCCAACGACAACTATTGCTTGCGTATCGATAACCGTTCCCAGGTCGCAGCTCAGGATGGCGATCTCGTTCTGAACAATGTGGTTTACGCATGCGAAGAGCAAACACGCGGTCAGACGTTCCCGGATGGCGTGACGACCGAACTGTCCTTCGCATCAGCGACCGGTGCGTTCGCGACCATTGCGGGCATCGTCGATCCGACAGCTGCGGCTGACACAGATCTGCAGCTACTCGAGGGAACGCCGTCAATATTCTCGATTGCAGACACCGCCATTCAGGTCGACGGCGCCGTCCCGGCACTGACCACGGCAACGGGCTACTTCGGCGGCTTAAGCCTCGGTGCGCCGGATTGGACAGATGGTTGGACTTATGGCTTGCGTGACGTCGCTGGTGGCAACGCGGGCGTCGAACTCTGGTTCGAAACGCCCTAAGGGTGGCGCGAATCGGGCTACCCAACGCGAATGATCTTTAGTCGTTTGTACGGGAATTAGACTGGCGGGCGCCGTGCTTGGAACAGGCACGGCGCCTTTGCCTTATGAATAGGTGGGTTCAACTCTGCCGAAACTTGGAAGAAAACGGGCAAACAAAATGACAGACTCGAAACTTAAATTGCAGCTGGCAGTAATTGCGGCACTCGCGTGCGGATCAGCATTGGCGCAGGATACCCAGGACGATCAGGCTCAGTCACCACAGGTGCCGGAGGCGGTTGCTGCTTCTGAGGGGACGTCCGAAGAGCCGATTGACGAAATCGTTACGTTGGGCCGCCTACTGGATGCTGGCCAGGCATTGGTCATCGAGCGCATGGATGACGCGGCCGTAACCGACATCCTAGGTGCTGATGCGATCAGCCGTCTTGGCGACTCCAATGTTGCCGTTGCGCTCAAGCGGGTGCCCGGTCTATCGGTTGTGAATAACAAGTTTGTCTATATTCGCGGTTTGGGAGAACGCTACTCGCAGAGTACGTTGAACGGCGCACGCATACCGTCGCCAGACCTGACCCGAAACGTCATTCCTCTGAATATCTTCCCGGTCTCGATCGTAGAATCCTTGAAAGTCCAAAAGGCCTACACCGCAGACATGCGCGCAAACTTCGCGGGCGGTAGCGTCGATATTCGCACAGTAGGTATCCCCGACGCTTTCGTATTGACGCTAGATCTTGGGACCGGATTCAACACAGAGGTTGATGGCAATGTGTTCACTTATGCCGGCGGCAGCGACGATGATTTTGGCACTGATGACGGCAGCCGGCAGTTGTCAGGCACGCTCTTGGAGCAGGTGAATCGATTCCAGGGCAACGTTGATACTCAAGGTATTCTGTCTATCTTACAGCGGGAAGACCCCACGGCGACGCTTGCAGACGCCCAGTTAATCAACCGTCAACTTGGATTGGAGCTCAATCGAGCGGTGAACCTCGAAGAAAAGGATCCGCTGCCAGATATCGACTTTAAGGCCAGCGTCGGTAATAACTTTGTGCTCAATGAGGATTGGGAGGTCGGGTTTCTAGTTGGCGGCTCGTACGGAACCGACTGGCGCGAAGAGACGTCGCGTAGCACGAATTTCGTTTTCCCGACCGAGCGTACGGACACGGAGCTCGAATCAACACGCACAGTCAACATATCCGGTATCGCTAATTTTGGCGTCAACTTTACAGACGAACATAGTTTGACGACGTCGACACTGTATTTGCGCAATACAGACGATGAGACCGGCATTCGCGATTTCTTTAATGAGAACCGCGAAGTGTCTGACGGCATTGGCTTTCGCAACTACCGTTTTCTGTTCGAAGAGCGAGACATGGTTGTGAATCAGCTCAACGGCACGCACATTCTTGGTGAGCAGACCCGGTCGCGTCTCGGCGCGCTTGGAAACCTCGTGTCGTTCTTGCCCGAGCAAACGGAGATCACCTGGTTCTACTCTGATGCAGATGCGCGTACCGATATCCCTAACCAGGTCGATATCGCTGGACAGACGGTGACCGACCCCATCACCGGTCAGGTGTTGAGCTCTGCGGTTAACCTCGATGCTACCGCAGCACGCTATCGTTTCACTGATCTCGATGATGAAGTTGAAAGTAGCGGCATCAAGTTCAAGATTCCGTTTGAGACAGACTCAAGCATCATTGATTTGTCCTTCGGGTTTGAAGCGGACCAAAAGGCGCGTACCTATCGCCAGTATGAATTCTCAATAGGGGCCTTGTCGGTAGCGGATACGGATACGTTGAGCGGCCCACTGAGCAGTGTCTTCTCCGATGCCAACATCCTCAATCCTGACAACAATTTTGTGTTCGACCGTCGCGGGACCAACAACCAGAGCTATCTCGCCGCAACGATGACAGATGCGGCATTTGGGATGATCGATTGGACGTATAACGACACATGGCGCATCGCAGCGGGCCTGCGCTGGGAAGACTATCGTCAGGTGGCGCTCGACTGGAATCCGCTGGGTTTCAGCGAAACGGACCCGCAAGTCTCGACTGATCCGGACGATCTTGAGCGCTCGGCATTTCAGCAAGACGACATCTTCCCGTCGCTTGCGGTCACCTACATGTCGGATTGGCTGGCAGAGACCTTTCAATTGCGATTCGGATACAGCGAGACGGCAATTCGCCCAGATCTGCGCGAAATCACAGACGCGAGCTATATTGACCCGATCACTAATGATCTTGTAGATGGGAACCCTGGTGTTGTGCCAGCAGCAATCACCAACTTTGATGTTCGCGCCGAGTGGTTTTTGTCCGACGGCGACAATTACACTGTGTCGTTCTTCTACAAAGACATCGATGACCCGATCGAGTTCTTTGAGTCCGCGGCCAGCGACACAACTGTGGCGCGCGAAATCATTAATGCCGAGTCTGCCGAGGTCTATGGCATCGAACTTGAAGGTCTGAAACGACTCGGTTTTCTGGGATCGGCCTTCGACGGCTTTTTCCTGCAGGGTAACCTTACTTTGCAAGACTCTGAGTTGGTTGCCGGTGAGCAGGCCGACGCGCCGACCAATCCTGTGCGCAAGCTGACTTCCGCTTCTGACTATGTCGCTAACGTGACCCTCGGCTTCGATTCAGAAAACGGCCGGCATGCGGCAACGCTTGTTTACAATGTGTTTGGCGAACGGCTCTATGTATCAGGCCGAAACGGTGCACCAGACGGCTTTGAGCAGCCATTCCACGGCATCGACATGACCTACAGCTGGTTCCCGACCGACCGTCTCACTGTCAAGGCGAAGGCGCAAAACGTGCTGGGCGAAACCATCACAATCGAACGCGAGGGCGTTGTGACTTTTGAGCAAGATCCTGGTTCGACGTTCGCTGTCGCCGTGCAGTGGGCTTATTAGGCGTAAGCCTGATAAGACGGAGCGGTGGACGTTGCTGCGCCCACCGCTCCATCGGATTGCGATCCAATGACAAGATTTCGACCTATTCCCAACGAAACTCGATCAATCCTAGAAATTTGTCTCCAGAACAATCTCGTTCCAGACTAGTGTGAAGAAGAAGCCGAATTCACCGCCTGATACTTCAGTACGCCGATTAAGCTTGATCGCAAGTGTTTTTCCTGAGTCGAGTATGATGCGATTGAGATAGTTGTCGACGTCTTCCAGGGCACTATCTACGAGGTTACGTATCGCAGGAGCCATGTTGCTATAGGAGCTTAGCGACTGCCTTACGATCGGCACAATATCATCGAGGCCGAAGATCTCCCGGGAATCAATGGATTGCAGGGAAGAGGCAATTCCCGCATCAATGATATCCATTGCCAAGTCATCAATGAACGACTGGCCGATCGGAAGGCTCAGAAGGGCATTCGTAATGAAGCCCAGCAGACCGTTACACTCGACATCAACTGAAAAGTCATAGCTAACGCCATCGCTGGACAATTGGCCTGTGAATAAGTCGGCCTTCAAGTTCACGGTAACGTTACTGATGTCAAAACTGAAGTCTGGCTCTTCACAAACCAGAAAGTAAACGTCTTCACCCACGCCAGAGGCGCTGAGTGATAGGCCTGTGATGTCTGCGATCAACGCATTGGCGTTTTGTGTGAACTGCAATGTGAACGGCAGCACTTGTACATCCGAGTACCAGATCGATTTTATGTCGGGGCTTGATGTGAGTTCGGCAGCTAGTTGTTGCGAAGCGGAGAAACTGAGCAAATTGATGTCCGAGAACAATTCGCCAACTATCTCCCGGGTCCTTACATGGGAACCAAGTTGTTCCAAAGCGAAGTCAACCGTAATCAAGTCTAGAGTCTCATTGACGCCAGGCGTACTAATGTGAATCTCGCCGAACTCTGCGAAGCTCGCGAACTGAGCATTGGCGTTTGCGCCTGCTAAGAGCGTTGCTACGATAACCGCGCGTCTAATTACCTGTTTCATGGCCTATCCTTGGGGGTTTCATACACGGTATTAAATTACCATAAATGATATCGTGCTGGGTTGGTATTGGGTTACAGCGTGTGTGCATTGTTGAGCGAGCGCAGGTTCTCGGTGCATTGCACGAATGCCAACAATTTTGTTGCGATGCAAAAAAACAACAGCGAATACCGTGCAAAACTTGCTTAGCGCGCATACGTTGGCGTATAACAACAATTCATCGTCGATGTTGAGTCGACATGTTGCGGCCAATTGGAGAGGGTCGCGTTAATCGCTTGTGAAAGCGGGGGGTACAATTCGTGAAAGTTAAACCATCATGGTTAGTGGCAGTGCCGCTATCGTGTCTGGCGTTCGTGGGCATGCCCGCGTTTTCCCAGACGTCCGACGAGGGTGAAGTGCTGGATGAGGTCGTCGTAACCGGCTCCTACATTCGACGCACTTCCCAGTTCGATTCACCATCGCCTGTCGATTCCGTAGACGCTACGGCGCTTGAAGCCATCGGCGCAAAGAACATTGCAGATGTGGTGCAGACACTGACCATTAATACCGGCTCGCAAAACAACCCCGACGCGTTCACTCAGAACTCCACCGTGGGTACATCAAACTTCAATCTGCGCGGATTGGGCGTGGCCTCAACGCTCGTACTCCTCAATGGTAAGCGCCAGGTTCTGACGGGCTTGCCTACCAATGAAGGCCTTAACTTTGTCGACACCAGTTCACTGGTGCCGATGATTGCTGTGGACAATATCGAGATTCTTAAAGATGGCGCCGCGGCGCTGTACGGCTCAGACGCGGTCGCTGGCGTGGTGAACTTCCTGACGCGCGACAATTTTGAAGGTCTCGAAGTCACTGCGGATTATCAGTTCATTTCTGACGAGGGCGATGCCAGCGAATATGTCCTGCAAGGTATGTTTGGTGCGCAGGGTGATCGATCCAGCGTTATTGCTGCCTTGAGCTTCACTGATCGGACGCCGTTGACAACCGCAGAGAAGCGGTTGAGCCGCCCACAAGATGACACCAGCAACCTGGGCGGACCTGGTTCTTACTTCATTGGCGCTACGCCGTTTATTGATCCGGCCGGTTGCGCAACGTCCGCGATCGACGGCGCCGAGATTGGCGGTATCCCGGTGTTGCTTGCACCGCCGGGTACGGTGCCAGGCCTGGATGTCGGGCTATGTACGTTCGACTTCGGCGATTTCTTCAATCTGCAGGCGGACGAAACACGATTGAACGGTTTTGCCAAGGCTACCTATCAGTTGACGGATGGGATCGAGGCCATTGCGGAGTTTGGGTTTGCACGTAACCGCTCGCAACGCGGTAATTCGCCAACGTTCCCCAACCTGAGATTCCCGTCTGTTCCAGCAACCAACCCAGGTAACCTATTTGGGCAGGACGTCAACTACTTCGGTCGCGCGATCGGTAACGGTGGCTCGCCAGCTCCGACGGTCAACGAAATTGATACCTGGCGTACGTCGATCGGTCTTGAAGGCGAACTGGCCAACGGCTGGTACTGGCAAGCCGGGTATGTTGGCGCCAAGAACGAAGGCGTTAATGTGACAGCCGACACACTGGCGCAGGAGTTCCAAGACGCGCTGAATGGTTTCGGCGGTAGCCGTTGTACTGGCCCGACCAATCCGGCGGCAATGCCGGGTATGGGCGATTGTCAGTACTTCAATCCATTCGCAAGTTCCTATTCTATTTTGCCAAATTCGCAGGATGTGATTAACAGCTTTACGGCCGACCAGATTCTGGATACGACGTCAGAGCTACAGACATTTGATGCGGTTGTGTCTGGTGAGCTGTTCCAGATGCCAGCTGGTGCTGCAAGCATTGCGCTTGGCGCACAGTATCGCAAAGAGGAGCTCATACACGACTACAACAGCCTGGCTAACCAAGACCGGTTTGCATTCGTGATCGGCAACCCCGACTTCACTGGTAATCGTGACGTTACCGCGGCGTTTTTCGAACTTGGCCTGCCGCTTGCTGATACGCTGGACGTGCAGCTTGCGGTCCGCTATGAGGACTATGGCGGCGCCATTGGCAGCACGACTGATCCGAAAGTTGCCGCGATTTTTCGACCGAATGATATCTTCACAGCACGGGCGTCGTTCTCAACGTCGTTCCGCGCGCCATCATTGTTCCAGTCAAACGGCGGCAGTACGTCACTCAACCAGATTCTAGACCCACTGAATCCGGCAGGCCTGAACTTTGCGGCCGTGCGTTCGTCCGCCAACCAGAATCTAGTTCCGGAAGAGTCCGATGCTTACAACATCGGAACGTCATTCGAACCTATCGATGGTTTAGTATTTGACCTCGACTATTGGTCCTTTGACTTCACTGATGTCATTGCTCAAGAGAACTTCCAGGCTGTATTGAATGCGTTTGCGTCTGATCCGACACGTGTACAGCGTGTTGCCGGGCCTGGTTCGCCAGTGACCCAAATCAATGTTGGATTTGTCAACGCGAGTTCCGTTGAAACGTCAGGAATCGACTTTAGAGTCAAATATGATTGGCAAACCGAAGTTGGTCTGTTCCAGCCTTTCCTTGAGGGTACGTTTATTCTCGACTACGAAATCGACGACCCGCAATCTGGATTGATTGACGGTGAAGCGCGCCGGAATTTTTCCAACTTTGGTACATCAACGCCGGATTTGCGTTTTAATGCTGGCATAGGCTGGCTAAATGGTGCTCACTCGGCGAATTTCTTTGTGCGCTACACAGGTGCTTATGACGATGACCAGAACTGCGCTGATGGGACGCTGCCCACGCCGATTGAAAACCAAAGAAGCTCTGGTGAACTTACGCCAGAAGGTCTGGTCAAGCAGGTTCCTGCTTGTCTAGATGGAGCTGGAAATTTGTCAGCGACGGATGGCTTTTTCGAGATCGACTCGCACCTGACATTCGATGCTCAGTACTCAGTCGATACGGCTATTCTGTTCGATGTGGAAACGGCGCCTATTCTGACTTTCGGCGTAATCAATGCGAGTGGCGAAGAGCCTCCACAGGTATTCACCAACGGCGGCTTTGATTCAAAAGTTCATGACCCGCGCGGTCGGATGTTCTACGTGCGTCTGAAGCAGGCGTTCTAGGGGGGGACGGCAGTTTGCTGCCGAGACAGGCCGCCAGCCTTTGGGCTGGCGGCCTTTTTAATGCCTTGCGTGACTTGGGTCGGCAGCCACAGTCAATTAGAATGGGGGATTGCCTGCCGATGCCGTTGTGGCCAGTCCATGTTTACCTACCTTGATCCCACAGTGCGCCGAAAACTGGTCGCGGACGATAAACTCATCCGCATTGATGCCAGTGGTCAGCCACTTGATGTTGATGCGCCGCCCGAGCCTGGGTCGTTGTCGGTCAATTTGCTTGGCCCGATTCCTTTGCCCGTGACTTTGGACGGTTGGGAGGGCACCTTTACGTGGTATGCGGCTGTGCGCAACACGGAGCTCAGTCGTGTTGAATCTCTGGCAGAGTCTCTACGAGCCGAGGGTGGACAAAACCTGTTCTCCACAATGGCGTCTTCGATGGCAGTCAATAGCGTGCTCATGCACGGCGACCCGCAGGCATCTGAGATGCCTGTCGTACGCGTTCATTCGAACTGTCATACCGGCGATGTGTTCGGCTCTCAGCGATGCGAGTGTGGCCCGCAATTGCATGCGGCTATGCAGCAGATTGCTGCTGAGCCTGCCGGTGGCATGATCATCTACATGGCCGGTCACGAAGGGCGCGGCATTGGCCTCTGGGCGAAGGCCGCGACTTATTTGCTGCAGGATGAAGGTGAAGACACGTACCAGGCTAACCGGTCGTTGGGTTTGCCAGACGACTCTCGCGACTTCAGTGAAGCAGCCGCAATGCTGCTCTATTTCCTCGGCGACAAACCATTCCGACTACTAACCAACAACCCAAAAAAGGTAAACGACCTTCGCGCCGCGGGCTTGACGAGAATCGTGCCCGAAAAACACCTGACCGGTGTGAGCCAATGGAATCGTCACTATCTCGATGCAAAGCGCCTCAAAGGCCACCACATCGATACTGACGATATCGAATAGTCCAGGTAGCGCATTAGCAGGGCGCGCGGTCTATCGCGGCCTGCGCAGCGCCCGTTGGGCTGTCCAAATGCCCCTGGGGTTCTGACCGACTCAATCGGCTTGTCGTGCGCGCTGGCGGTCCATCATGACTGACCCGACGGATCACGGGCTGCTGTTGGCGAGCTGCGCCGCGCAATGCGCACATCGGTGATTTCCACAGTGGGCGGGCGGACCTGTTGTTGCTATGCTGTGATGCACTACGATTAATGCGCATAGGAGTGCAGGGATTTCTCAATGAGAAACTTAACGGCCCACTTACCCAATGGCGAGACAGTCACTTATCGTGACCGAAAGCGCTGGCTGTGGCTCAACTCGGTCCTATATCCGTTGTTTCCGTTTGCCGGTATCGCCGCGCATGCAGCGACGGGTGTCGAGGCTTGGCTCGTGCTGCCACTGGTGTTTGCCTACGGCGTTGCGCCGTTAATGGATTGGCTGATCGGCGAAGACCAAAGTAACCCGCCTGAGGCCGTTGTGCCGCAGCTGGAGAAGGACCACTACTATCGGGTGCTGACTTACTTAACGGTACCGTTGCATTTCCTGTCTTTGATCTTTGCCGCATGGTGGGCTACTCAAGGGCTCTCGGTTTGGGGTTTTCTTGCCTTGGCCGTGACCGCTGGCATGACCAGTGGTCTCGGCATCAATACTGGTCATGAGCTGGGCCACAAGAAGAGCCGGCTTGAGCGCAATCTGGCAAAGATTGTGCTGGCCGTGCCGGCGTATGGTCACTTTTGGATCGAGCACAATCGTGGCCATCATCGTGATGTGTCAACGCCGGTTGATCCTGCGAGTTCGCGCATGGGCGAGAACATCTACCGGTTCGCAATGCGAGAAATCCCTGGCGCGATGAGGCGGGCGTGGCAAATCGAGCATGAGCGCCTCACGCGCAAGGGCAGGTCGGTTTGGTCGACTGACAACGATATCCTGCAGTCGATGGCAATCACCGTGGTGTTGCAGCTTGGCCTATTGCTTTGGCTCGGTTGGCTGATGTTGCCGTTCCTGCTTATTCACAACGTGTTCGCGTGGTGGCAACTGACGTCGGCGAACTATATCGAACACTACGGCCTGTTACGCCAGAAGCTCGACAATGGTCGCTACGAGCGATGCCAGCCTTATCACTCGTGGAACAGTAACCACACCTATAGCAATTTGCTGCTGTTCCAATTACAGCGCCACTCTGATCATCACGCGCATCCAACCCGTCGTTATCAGTCTTTGCGCCACTTTGATGACCTGCCGACGCTGCCGAGCGGATATTTCGGCATGTATGTTGTGGCCTATATTCCGTGGCTGTGGTTTCGTGTGATGGACAAGCGGCTGCTCGCGTTGCCCCATGTGCAGGGCGATTTTTCTAGGATCAATGTTGATCCCGCACGCCGCGAAGCGTTGATCGCGCGCTATAGCGACGCTACTCCGGCAGGTTGACCGATGGAATCGCAGTGTATGCGATGTCCTGACTGCGGCTATGTGTACGATCCGTCCGTTGGCGACCCGCACGAAGGCTATCCGCCGGGTACTGCATTCGAGGCCTTGCCGGACGATTTCGTGTGTCCCGATTGCGCAGTCGTTGACAAGGCCATGTTCGAGCCGGGCGAAGCTTTCTGATTGCCAGTGCCATTCAGTCTTTTAGCGGCAGGCGTGCGTTGCAAGGTGGTGCACTCGATGACTCAATGCAGCCTGATTGGCGCATGGTTCGTGACAACAGCTTGTGCTCTGGCGCCGACGGCGCTGGCGTGAGGGCCATGGCCCGATTATGCTTGGCCAAGCATCATTTCTGATGGCGATAAGGGGAATCGTGAATGTTGTTTTATGACTGCCAGCCGGCACCGAGCCCACGGCGCGTGCGGATGTTCATTGCCGAGAAAGGGATCGACATCGACGTGCAGCAGATTGACCTAGGTAGCGGCGAGCACTTGCAAGATGAGTACCGGGCGATCAATCCGGATTGCACGGTTCCAGCGCTCGTGCTCGATAGCGGTGTGGTACTGACGGAAACCCTGGCCATTTGTGATTATCTCGAAGCGTTGCATCCCGAGCCTGCGTTAATTGGGTCGGATCCAGAGACGAGAGCGATCACGCTAATGTGGAATGCGCGCGTTGAGCAGCAAGGGTTGGCGGCCGTTGCCGAATCGTTTCGTAATCACGCCAAGGGCTTTCTTGGCAGGGCACTGACGGGTCCGGAGCCCTACGAACAAATCCCCGCGCTCGTGCCGCGTGGTCGTCAGCGTACCGAAGCATTCATGCGCAAGCTTGAACAGAGACTGTCTGAGTCAGAGTTTGTGGCCGGCGACGCATTCTCTATCGCCGATATCACAGCGTTGATTACGATTGATATGAGCGCCTGGATCAAGCTGCCCGTACCCGAGTCGATGCCGAACCTGCGCCGCTGGCATGTGTCGGTGTCGGCAAGGCCAAGCGCAGCGATTTGAGCCGTGGCCATCGACCGACAGGCGGCAAGCTGTGTGTTTTTGGTGCGCCCGTGCCGGTTCCAAAGCAATCCGCTGACGGCCGCCAGCAATGCATTTCAGGCAAATGCGCCTTGGCCTGATCTGCAGCATTCAAATGCGTTGGCTCAAGCGCAGTTTGACGGTCTGGTCACCAAGCTGCGGGCTGCTGGCGTTGAGTGCATTGTCTTCGATGACATACCCGAGCCGCATACGCCAGATTCTATTTTTCCGAATAACTGGTTGAGCCTACATGCCGATGGCACGGTTGTGCTTTATCCGATGGAGGCCGCGAATCGCCGTCCCGAACGACGTGACGATATTCTGGAATCGCTGGAGCGCCGCCACGGTTTCACGATAAAGCGGCGTATCGACTTTAGTCACTATGAGCGCAGCGAGCAGTTCCTGGAGGGGACGGGGGCGCTGGTACTGGATCGTGTCAATCGCGTGGCCTATGTCAGCTTGTCAACGCGTGCTGATGCGCATGTCGCCCGGCAGTTCGCTGCGCGGCTGGACTACACGCCCGTCCTTTTTGAGAGCGCGGACAGTCAACGACAGGCGATCTATCATACAAACGTCATGATGTCGGTAGGCAAAAGCGTCGCGATCGTGTGCGGCGAGTCTGTAAACCCTCAGCAACGCCCGGCGCTGATGGGGCAACTGGCCAGCAATGCAAAAACAGTAGTGGATATCAGTCTCGAGCAGGTTGGCGCCTTTGCAGGCAATATGCTCGAGCTGGCCAACAGCGATGGCGATGCGTTGATTGCCATGTCGCAGCAAGCATTGGATTGCCTTGAGGCTGGGCAGCGCAAGTTGCTTTCGGCACATGCTGACCTGGTCTCCAGCCCAATCGACCACATTGAAGCGCAGTCGGGCGGTAGCGTGCGTTGCATGCTGGCGGAAGTGCATTTACCCCGTGCCGCATAGGTGCTCTCTGACGCCTAAGCGACTAGAATAGCCGCCCTACGGATTGGACACTAGTGCCCACGGGACAGCAACATGAGCAAACGCGACAGAATCTTGATGTGCGCGCCGGATTATTTCACCGTCGACCAGGCGATCAATCCGTGGATGGCGGGGAATGAGGGGCAGCTGGACAGAGCGCTGGCAGAACGCCAATGGAACACACTGGTTGATGCGATCTCCGAGTTTGCAGATGTCGTTACGATCGAGCCGCAGCCTGGCCTGCCTGACATGGTGTTCACCGCGAATGCCGGTGTGGTCTATGGTGATAAGGCGATCGCCAGTCACTTCATGCCGCATGAACGCCGGCCGGAAGAGGCGCACTTCAAGAACTGGTTTCGGGATAATGGTTTCAAGCTCCTCGATCTGGACGAAAAGTTGGGTTTCGAGGGCGCCGGAGATTGCTTGATCGATCGCGGCGGTCCCTGGCTGTGGACCGGGTTCGGCTTTCGCACCGAGATCGAAGCGCACCCAGTCATTGGCGATTATCTTGGCCGGGAGTTGGTTTCGATTCGTCTGACTGACGCGCGCTTCTATCATATCGATACGTGCTTCTGCCCGTTAACTGATGGTTTCCTCATGTATCACCCGCCCGCATTCGACTATGAATCACGGTTGGCAATTGAGTCCCGGGTGCCGCCACACAAGCGCATCGTGGTCGATACGGAAGATGCCGGCAACTTCGCCTGCAATGCCGTTAACGTCGGCCACGAAGTATTCGTCCACACAGCATCTTCGCCCCTTAAGGCTCGACTGATGCTCGCGGGATTCCGCGTGCACGAAATCGAGTTATCGGAATTTCTCAAGTCGGGTGGGTCGGCTAAATGCCTGACCCTCAAGCTCTCAGAACCGGTGAATCATTAGCAATGCGCGCCAGTTACCGCGTTCGCGCCGACAATCCCGCGGCCCATTTGTATGATGTGAGCGTCGATATCCATGGCGCTGACGACGGCGAGTTGCTGCTGCGACTGCCGGCATGGATTCCTGGCAGCTATATGGTGCGCGACTATGCACGCCACGTTGTGAGTGTTGCGGCGTTTTCAGCGCAAGGTGAGCAGCTGGACGTTCGGCGGCACGCCAAGTCCGAGTGGCTCGTAAACTCGACGGGCGAAAACACTACCGTCAACTTCACCATTTTCGGATGGGACCTGTCAGTGCGTGGCGCGCACGTTGATCAGTTTCACGCCTACTTCAATGGTGCCTGTCTGTTCCCGGAGGTTGTCGGTTGCGTTGGCCCAATCATGTTGCACATTGAGCCTATGTCAGGCTTGCCGGAGACGGCCTGGGTTGCAACCTCAATGCAACCGGCCGACGTCGACACGCGCGGTTTCGGCGCCTATCGCGTTGCAGACTACGAAGAGCTGCTGGATCACCCAGTGGAGATTGCCGATCAGCAGTCCATCGAGTTCACTGTAAGAGGCATCCCGCATCGGTTTATCGTGCGCGGGGCGCCAATTCTGGATAACGATCGTCTAGCAGCTGACTGCGCGCGGATCTGCGAGCAACACCATGCGCTGCTCGGCACACCGGCCGATCTGGATCGCTACGATTTTCTTGCCTATGCGCTGGACACCGGGTACGGCGGTCTGGAGCACCGTTGGTCGAGCAGTCTCGCGGTAAGCCGTGCTGACCTGCCTCTGGTTGGCGCCGCGCCATCGCCTGATCGCTACCAGAAATTTCTTGGTCTGGTGAGTCATGAGTATTTCCATCTGTGGAATGTACGCCGGCTGAAACCAGCGGTATTCACACCGCTAGACATGAGCGCTGAGGTTCATACGCGGCTGTTGTGGGTATTCGAGGGTATCACCTCTTACTACGATGATCTGGCGCTGGTGCGATCAGGCGTGATTACCCGCGACGATTACCTGGTGATGCAAGGTCGAAACCTGACCCGTGTCATGCGCACGCCAGGCCGCTTCCAGCAGAGTCTTGCGGACTCAAGTTTTGACGCATGGACCAAGTTCTACAAGCAAGACGAGAACGCTGCCAACAGCATCGTCAGTTATTACGCGAAGGGCGCCATTGCGGCGCTGACGCTGGACCTGCACTTGCGTTTGCATAGCGATGTCACCTTGGATGATGTCATGCGTGAGTGCTGGCAACGCTACTATCTTGACGGTGACGGTATGCCCGAGGACGGCGTCGAGCAGGTCGCACACGAGCTGTCAGGCCTGGAGCTTACTCACTTTTTTGATGGCCTCATTCGTGGCACCGATGACCCTGATCTTGCCCCGTTGCTTGGCAGCGTTGCGGTGAAGATGCGGCTTAGAGCGCCGACAGATCAATCCGATGCCGGCGGCAAACCAGCCGAAGAACTGCAACGCAGCTACGCGGGCATCAGGTTTGATACCAACAGACCGGACCGTGTCGCCGCCGTGCTCGCGGACAGTCCGGCACAACAGGC
>JBCCCC010000078.1:0-14632 GCA_039033695.1 Pseudomonadota bacterium
ACGGCACCTTCCTTTGGCACAAGGTCGCGCACGTGGCCATAGGAGGCGAGCACCTCAAAGTCCTTGCCGAGGTATTTTTCGATGGTCTTCGCCTTTGCCGGCGATTCAACGATGACGAGGTTTCGTGTCATACACGTTCAAAGGCAACAAGGGTTGCCGATCCTTTGATAATTGGCTTTTACAAAAATAACGAAGCCGCGGAGTACGCGGCGTGCATGCGTTCCGGTTGTGATTAATGCGGCGTCAGTGCAAAGCGCCCTCACACTCATCAAACACCAGATCCTCCATGCGCGAGAACGCCTGCTCCTGGCCGGGCTGGCTGAACAACACCATCATGACGACCCATTTGATTTGCTCAATATCGATCTCTTGAGCATCAAGGGCCAGCAATCGGTCAATCACCAGCTCGCGTTGTTCGGGCAGCAGAATGCCGATTTGTTCCAGATACAGCAAGTAGCCGCGCCCATCGACATCAATTCTGGCCATCTCCTCATCGCGAAAAACGCGCATTCCACGATCAGTTTGCGGATTATGCAGCTTGAGGTCGTTGTTGCTTGCCAGTCCGTCAAGCCAGGTCAGTGCGTGTTCGATTTCGCTGTCATGAAAGCCAGCCCGCGAAAGCTCATCGCGTAGTTGGTCTTCGTCTGACTCAGCCTGCTCATCAGTATCCACATAGGTTTCAAACAGATACATCAGAACATCAAGCACGTTTTCTTTCATGTTCAGGCCTTCGACTGCGAGCACCGTGTGAAGCCTCCGCCGGGCGCGCTGCGCACTTGCCCGTCGAGCTCCATGATCAGGAGCATGGAGGAAAGCTCAGCGGCCGTCAATCCGGTTCGCTCGACCAGCGTATCCATGCCAACCGTGTCCCAACCCAGCGCGTCAAGCACCCGTTGATAGTCTTGATCGGGTTGCTCGGATGACTTGTGGACAGGCGTCGTCGGGGGTTCTGTCGGTGTCGTTGGTTGTCGCAGACTGCCCAGCGATGGTGCCAGTTCGCTGAAGATGTCATCAGCGGTTTCAACCAACAACGCACCCTGTCGAATCAGTTGGTGGCAGCCGCGTGCCAATGGGTTATGTATGGAGCCAGGAATCGCAAAGACGGAGCGCCCCTGTTCACCTGCCATGCGTGCCGTAATCAGAGAACCACTGCGGTTGGTCGCCTCTACCACCAGCGTACCCAGTGACAAACCGCTTATCAGTCGATTGCGGGCCGGGAATTGGCCAGCTGCTGCGCCGCGATCCGGTGGGTACTCGGAAATGACGACACCTTCGGTGGCAATGCGTCTTTGCAGTGACTGATTCTCCTTCGGGTAGTACTGATCGATGCCGGTGCCGAGCACCGCAATCGTGGCGCCATCCGCACGCAGCGCGCCACCGTGTGCGCTGGTATCTATGCCGCTGGCGAGGCCGCTGACAATTACAAGGCCACGCGACGCAAGGAAACGCGAGAATTGCAGCGCATTGTCGCGACCGCCTGAGGTCGGGTTTCGGCTGCCAACAATGGCCAGCGATGCCATCTGCAATAGGTCCGGGTCGCCATCGACAAACAGCATTGCCGGTGGATCCGGAATGTCCTTGAGCTGCGCTGGGTAACTGGCATCCAGCAGCGTAATCAAGTGATGGTCAGGGTGTTCAAGCCAAGCGAGCGCTGCGTCGACCTTTTGCGTATCAATGCGCTCAAGTGCATCGATCTGCGCATCACGCAGCCCCGCCGCGCGTTGACTGGCTGGACTCGCGCTAAGGGCTTTGCCTGGCGAGCCAAAATGAGCGATCAGAGTCGCGATCGATTTTGCCCCGAGCCCGCGCGCCGCCGATAGTCTGAGCCAGTCCCGTGCAGATTGTGCTGACATCCGCCAACTCCGATCGCGGCAACGGCCAGGCGTTGCAAACACTCGAAAAGCCGCCGGCACGACAGGTCGTGCTGGCAGCGGTATTCACTGTGTTCAAGCTGACGGCAGGGCGCGCGTCAGCTGCCGGCGTGGGCTACTGAGGGTTGCGCACCAGGTCCATGACCTGAATTTCGCTTTCCGCCGTCATGATCAAACCGTAAGAGATACGATCATAGATCTTGAACAGCATAAGCGTACCCGCATTTTCGTCCGGTAGTCGCACGTTTTCTCCGCCAAGGAAGCCATTTTTGGAGTAGCGATCTCTGACCACTTCGCCGGCTTGCATAACGTTCAGCACGTCGCCGTTCATTAGGCCATCACGTTCGCCGCGGTTAATGACGACAACTTGGAATTGGCCAATACGCGAAACACCGTCGATAACCGAGATAATGCGGCCGTCAATAGCTGTATCCGGCGGTTTCGGGAAGAAGTTCAGCGGGATAATGACGTCCTGACTGAGCAGGCGATCACCGTTCAGGATCTCTCGTTGTGACTCGTTCACGAACAATGTTGATGGATCACCGCTCCGACGCACGGTACCGTCGCCAACGTAGAGCGCCTCATAGCCGACGACAGAGTTGTCATCCGGATCGATCAGCGGGCCGTCGATGTGCACAACGCTGTAACGTGAGCCGACGACATCGATATCGCCACGGGCGTATAAATCGACGCCTGCGCTGCTGATCAGGTGATCACCGCGGGCTTGCAAAACGTAGGGCAGCTGGTCGACTTCGTTCTTCTCGAGGACCGCAGCGCGTGTCAGGAATGCCGAAATCTGTTCGTAGGGGATGGTGGTAATCGCATCCTCAAGCGGAATCACGCGGACGCCCGGAGAGAGCCTTGCGCCTTGCATGCCGCCACGCTGCAGCAGAATGCGCGGCTGGCCATCAACGTAAATCAACGACAGCAGATCACCCGGATAAATGAGATGCGGGTTTTCGATTTGGGGGTTAACTTGCCAGATCTCGGGCCAAAACCAAGGGTCGCGCAGGAAGGTCGCTGAGATATCCCATAGCGTATCGCCGCGTTTGACGGTGTACTGTTGTGGCGCGTCATCAGCAAGCGGCGTGCTGGCCATCGGCGTCACGCGCGGTGCGTTTGACGCGGGCCGGCGCTCGCCCCGGGCGATCGACACCGGCTGTGTGGCGCTCTGACCATCACGGCTGATCGGAACTGGTTCCGGTTCTGGTTGTCCGAACGGATTCAGGCTGCAGCCGGCAGACAGGGCTGCCAGTGCGACAATGAGGCTGAGGCGTGTTGTGCGGGTTCGCGCTGCGAGAGGCATGGTAGAAGCTAACTCCGTGCAGGTTGTGAATGGCCGAAACAGCCACATATATGACATATACTATGACGCGCCGGCGGGCGACTAACTGCCAAGTACGTCACATATTGGCCGCTCAACGCTTTTTGTGGCCTGATTTGACGTCGCATTGTCGGCATGTATATCAATAAAGTCAAAAATTTAGACGGTTTTTGTAGGAAAATACACAGCTTAGGGTCAGGTCCCTGGATTTGCCCCACAAAATGGCCCAATCACAGGTAAAGGCGCCCCGCAGAGGGCGGCCACAAGGTAGCTATCATGGCGCTTCTCAAAATTCTGGAGTTTCCGGATCCCCGCTTACGCACCAAGGCGACGCCCGTCGAGCAAATCGACGCTGAGATCAAGACGCTCATCGCTGACATGTTCGAGACCATGTATGCAGCGCCCGGCATTGGTCTTGCCGCTACCCAGGTCGACGTCCATAAGCGCCTGCTGGTCGCCGATGTGTCGGAGAATAAGGATCAACCCTACGTCCTGATAAACCCGGAAATCACGCACAAGGACGGGCTTGAGGTCATGGAAGAAGGTTGCCTTTCGGTGCCCGGATATTTTGAGTCTGTCGAACGTGCGGACACCATTACCGTGCGCTACCTTGACCGAGAGGGGTCAGCCCAGGAATTGACAACGGATGGGTTGCTTGCGGTGTGTATCCAGCATGAGATTGATCACCTGGATGGCAAATTGTTCGTCGATTACCTGTCACAGATGAAACGCCAGCGGATCCGCAAGCGCCTGGCGCGTGACAGAAAACAACAGCCGTCGGAGCAAGCCGCTGCCGGCCGCTGACGAGGCGTCGCCGGCGCCTCGGATTGGTTTTGCGGGCACCCCTGAGTTTGCAGCTGTTGCGCTGCGCTATCTGCTGACCGCAGGCTACCGACCGGAAATTGTGCTCACACAGCCGGACCGGCCTGCAGGTCGCGGTCGCAAACTGCGCGCGAGCGCAGTAAAGGAGCTGGCACGCAGTGAAGGGCTGACGGTCGCGCAGCCAGAGTCACTAAGAAAAGCCGGGCTTGTCAGCGAGTTAGGCCTTGATCAGCTCGATTGTCTTATCGTTGCCGCGTACGGCCTATTGTTGCCACAAGCCGTACTCGATGCACCGCGCATCGGTTGTATCAATGTTCATGCGTCGCTGTTACCACGTTGGCGCGGTGCGGCGCCCATTGTTTGGGCTATCGCCAGTGGTGACGAGGCTACTGGCGTCTGCTTGATGCAGATGGAAGCAGGGCTGGACACCGGCCCCGTGTTTGCCAGCCAGCGAACGCCTATTCGGCGTGACGAGACCAGCGTTGATTTGCACAATCGACTGGCGCAGCTTGGCGGTAATCTCCTGGTGCAGAAATTGCCAGAGCTGCTGGCAGGGAGGATGACCGCACAGCCACAGGAAGATGCTGATGCCACCTATGCACGCAAGCTCTCGCGTGAGGATGGCCAGATCGACTGGCAACGGCCAGCGACCGAGATCGATGCTCGCATTCGGGCGTTCAATCCTTACCCGGGCTGCGTTGCATCGCTGGATCGCAAGCCACTAAAGTGCTGGGAATCTGTACTTTCAGAGCATCAATCCGATGCACAGCCCGGCACGGTGTTCTTACTGGACGAGCACGGCATGCACGTGGTCTGTGGCGACGGCGCGGTTTGCATTGGCGTTGTGCAAAGACCGGGTCGCGGGCGCATCGCCGCGCATGAGCTTGGCAGCCAGAGCGACTTGCTCGGTGTCGTGCTCGGCAACGGGCAATGAGCCGGGGTGCCGGGTCGCCGCGCGCGGCAGCGGCCAGGACGATTGCGTCCGTGCGATTCGGCGGTCGTTCCTTGGACGATGCACTGGCCGCAGCTGCCGTAGACCTGCAGCCGGCTGTGCGATCACTGCATGCGCAGCTTTGCTATGGCACGTTGCGTCACTACCGTGCCGTTGAGCATATCCTGTCGCAGCTGCTGAACAAGCCGCTCGCGCGTCGCGATGGGCATATTCACGCGCTGTTGATGAGCGGTATCTATGAGCTTTGGCAGCTGAGCACGCCAGCGCATGCTGCTGTCGCCGAAACCGTCAATGCCGTGGGGCTGCTCGGCCGACCACCGTTGCGCGGTTTATGTAACGCCGTGCTGCGCCGGTTTGGTCGCGAGCGCGACGCATTGCTGGCCAGTGTCGATCCGGCTGCAAAGACCAATGCGTTGACCACGTCACACCCGGATTGGCTTGCACGCATGTTCGAAACGGACTGGCCGCAGCAGCACCTTGAAATTCTGTCGGCCAATAACGCGCGAGCGCCGATGTGGTTGCGCGTGAACCCGAGAGCCGGCACAACCAAGGATTATGCCGAACGATTGGCAGACCAACTTGGGCTGCGTGCCCAGCCCATGGCTGGCAGCCCAAATGCGCTGCGTTTGACGTCCCCGGTATCCGTGTCCGCCCTGCCCGGATTCGAGCAGGGTGATGTTTCCGTCCAGGATCTTGCGGCGCAACAGGTTGCCCCGTGGCTGAATGCGCAGCCTGGCATGCGCGTATTGGATGCGTGCGCGGCACCCGGCGGCAAGGCCGCGCATTTGCAGGAGCTGGCCGACAACGCATTGGATTTGCTGGCATTGGATGCTGATGCTGGGCGATTGCAACGGGTTACTGAGACGCTCGCCAGATTGAGTCTTGCTGGCCGCTGTCAGGCCGCGGACGCCGCGGACACGCAGGCCTGGTGGGACGGCAGGCATTTTGATCGGATACTGATCGACGCGCCTTGTTCGGGCACCGGGGTCATTCGACGTCACCCCGACATCAAACTCCTGCGTCGTGCGGATGATATTCCGAAGTTGGCAGAACGGCAGCGAAGACTGCTGGCGCAGCTGTGGCCTACGTTGGCACCAGGAGGCTGTCTGCTTTTTGCAACATGTTCAGTATTGCGAGACGAAAATCACAGTGTAGTTGCGGATTTTCTGGAACACACGCCGGATGCAGTAGCAATTAATCAGTTGCGCAAGGGCAACAATAGCGGTCTAATGAGCGTCGAGCCGCTGGGTATGCAAGTTTTGCCAGGCACTGCCGATGCAGATGGCTTTTTCCTCTGCATCCTGCGCAAGCAAGACGCACAACCTGACGCAGCGCCATGAATCGCCTTACTAACAGCTCCATGACACGACGCGGCACGCAACGCCTACTTATCGCGCTTTTCGCCAGTCTGTTGATCGCTCCCAGCGTCTGGGCGCAATCCGGTAATGTCGAGATTCGCTCTGCGAACAGCGAATTGCGCGATGGGGTGCACCGCGCGTCGGCGCGCATACAGTTTCAGTTGTCCGAGCGCATCGACAACGCGTTAGCCAATGGCATCGAGCTCGCCATCCGATTTGATTTCGAGATCTATCGGCAGAGACGCTTTTGGCCAGACGCCAATGTCGCAACCCTGCAGGTCGTTAATGTACTGCGATTCAACAAGGTCAGCGAGCGCTATACGCTAGTGAATGAAAACACTGGCAGGCGTACCTCTTACGCAACCATCTTTGCTGCGTTGAATGCCATGGGTCGTATCGACGGTCTGCCCCTTGTCGATGCCGCGTTGCTGCGTGACGGTGCCAGCCACAGTGTGCGCTTGCGCGCTGATGTCAGCATGGCCGATTATCCGGTTTCACTGCGATACTTATTGTTTTGGCGCGACGATTGGCACGTCAACAGTGACTGGTACTCATGGTCGCTAGACCCATAAGAAACCTGCTCTTTACGGTGCTTGCCAGCATCGGACTCGTGCTTGCGCTCAGCGCCCTGGTGCTGCTCGCCAAGACTTCCAATAACTCCGAAGAACTCGACCGTCTGTCCCAATTGACGCTGGTCATTAATGGCGCCGGTATCGTCGTGCTGCTATTGCTGCTGCTCGGCAATATTGTTCGGCTGATCCGCGATCTTCGTCGCCAGGTGCCGGGCGCACGGCTAAAGACACGCATGATGTTGGCATTCGTCGGTCTCGCGCTCATTCCCCTGTCCGTCGTCTATTATTTTTCACTGCAGTTTCTGAACCGTGGTATCGATAGCTGGTTTAGCGTGCAGGTTGAACAAGGTTTGGAAGACGCGCTCGAACTCAGTCGCGCGGCGATGGATATTCAGGTTCGCAATGGCTTGGCGCGGACGCAGCGAATTGCGCTGCGACTGGATTCCATACCGGATGGTCAGTTGCTGGCCGCGCTGTCGCGCGAGCGGCGAAATGCCGGTGCGATCGAGTTGGTCGTGTTTACGCAAAACAGCCGCATCCTGGCGCTTAGTTCTGAGCGCTCAATGGGTGTCGTACCAGCGGCACCAACCGAAGAGGTCTTGCTGCAGATCCGCGCCCAGCGCCCCTACGTCAGCCTTGACCCGGTTAGCGAAGGGCTGTTTGAGGTGCGCGCGGCAGTGGCGCTGGATGGCTACGATAACTCGCGCCCATTGCGTCTGCTGCAGGCGGTGTATCCCGTCACACAGCGGCTATCGGCAATGGCTGCCAATGTCGATCAGTCTTACACCGACTACCAACGTCTGGTGCTTCTGCGCGCGCCGCTCAAATCGACCTTTACGCTGTCGTTGACGGTGGTACTGCTGGTATCAGCCTTGGGTGCGATTTATGGCGCGTTCTTTTTCTCGCGCCGCCTCGTCGAGCCGATTCAACAGTTGGTCGCCGGTACCGTGGCCGTTGCACGTGGCGACCTTGAGACCGAACTGGCGCCGCCGCCACGCGACGAAATCGGTGTATTGGTGAGCTCATTCAATGACATGACACGGCGCCTGCGCGCGGCGCGCGATGAAGCCCAACAGAGTCGCGCGCAAGTAGAAGCGGAGCGCGCCAACGTCGAGACCATCCTGGCACGACTGTCGACCGGTGTGATCGCACTAACACCGAATCTGCATATCCGGACTGCCAACAATGCGGCGGCAGAGATTCTGGGTGTTGATCTGGACCGTCGCGCCGGGGAGTCGCTGGAGGAGGTCGCCCGCGGGCAGTTGCTGCTTCAGCAGCTGTACGACATCGCGCAAGCCCACTTCGCCGCTGGTCAAACGGAATGGCGAGAGCAAATCATGCTGCGCGAGGAAGTTGGTCGTCGCGTACTGACCTGCGCCTGCACGCTGCTGCCGACGGACGATCCTGCCGCGTCCGGCTACGTTATTGTATTTGATGACATCACCACACTGCTCGAGGCGCAGCGCGATGCGGCCTGGGGCGAAGTGGCACGACGGCTCGCGCATGAGATCAAGAACCCGTTGACGCCGATACAATTGTCGGCTGAACGATTGCGCCGTCGCTACATCGGTCGTATGAACGACGACGACTCACAGGTCCTGGACCGCGCAACGCACACGATTGTGCAACAGGTTGAGTCGATGAAAGAGATGGTTAACGCGTTCTCCGATTATGCGCGCGCACCGGATATGCAGATTACGCAGTTCCGCCTGAATCGCCTGGTCACGGAAGTCGTTGAACTCTATCGTGCTGAAGGCACAGCAATAGACATTACCATGCACTTGGCAGATGAGGCGCCGATGATCGAGGCGGACAACGGTCGCGTGCGGCAGATCCTGCACAACCTGCTGCGTAACGCGGTTGAGGCGCTGGCTGACACGGAATCCGGTGAGATCGATGTGACGACGAGCGTCGAAAGCCATTTTGGTGGGCAGATGGTGCGTATCGAGGTGCGGGATAATGGCCCCGGTTTTCGCGCAGGGCCGGTACAGCAGGTCTTTGATCCGTATGTGACATCGAAGCCCAAGGGTACCGGCCTTGGTCTTGCGATCGTCAAAAAGCTGGTCGAAGAACATGCTGGTACGATAGAGGCGGGGAATCGGGAAACGGGCGGCGCCAAGGTGTCTATAATATTGCCTCTCAATGAGCAAGCACGCGAACTCATGCTGGCGCGTGCGCACCGGCGACTGCAGACACGGAGAAACATGGGATGACAGGTTCACGCATTCTAGTCGTCGACGATGAGGCAGACATTCGTACGCTGATTTCGGAGATCCTCACTGAGGAGGGCTACGATGTCACCGTGGCTGCGGACGCTGGCGAAGCCCGTGCTGCGAAAGCAGCCAGCGACCCCCAACTGGTTCTGCTCGATATCTGGATGCCCGATACGGATGGCATTACGTTGCTTGGTGAGTGGGCGGCCGAGAGCCATGCACTGTGTCCGGTCGTCATGATGTCCGGGCATGGCACTGTCGATACGGCAGTCGAAGCGACCCGGCTGGGTGCGGTTGATTTTATTGAGAAGCCCATCTCGCTAGCCAAGCTGCTGCGCTCGGTTGAGCGCGGCCTTCAGGCGGGACACCGCAAACCCAAAGCGGACAAGGCCGGTGTGCTGCTATCGGCGGCCGAACCGGTAGGGCGCAGTGCGTTGATGCGGCAGTTGCGCGAGCGCGCCCGGCAAGTGGCACAGCACGCCGCCAACCTGCTTATCGCCGGCGAAGTCGGTAGTGGCCGTGAGGCATTGGCCAGGTTTATTCACTCAGAGGCGCATGGCGATGGCGCGCCATTCATCAGCGTCGCCGCCGGGTTGTTAGCGGACAGCCACGCCGCCGCGCGATTGTTCGGTGACGACAAGCAGGATGGCTATCTTGCTAAAGCCGCTGGCGGTACGTTGTTCATCAGCGAGTTGTCCGATCTCGGCGCGGAGGCTCAGAAACTGCTGGCCGGCGCACTCGAGCAGGGCAGCTTTCACGCAGACGGTGCGGGCAGCAGTGTCGCGCTGAGCGCGCGCGTCATTGCCTCTGTGCGAGCGGACTACGAATCGCTGGCGCAAGATGGCGTATTGCGTCGTGACTTGTTGTCGTCGATTAACGTGCTGGGCCTTAAGGTGCCGCCGCTGCGCGACTACGCAGAAGATGTGCCCGACCTACTGCGTTTCTACGTGGACTTGCTGGTCGAGGCCGAAGGTCTGCCGTTCCGCCGTTTCGGTATCGCGGCCCAAAACCGGCTACGAAATTACCCCTGGCCGAACAATCTGCGCGGTCTGCGAAACATGGTCCAGCGCTGTTTGCTTGCTGGCGGCGAGGAGGAAGTCTCGTTGGACGAAATCGAAGCCGAGCTCGCGATAACGGCCGCGCCGATCGAACCTCTGGTCAAGCAGGATTTGCTTGCCTTGCCGTTGCGAGAAGCGCGCGAGCAATTCGAACGCGCCTATCTGACGCAGCAACTACTGTTGTGCGATGGCAAGGTCGGCCAGCTATCGAAACGCGTCGGCATGGAGCGCACCCACCTGTATCGCAAGCTGCGATCGCTGGGGGTTGATTTCCGCCAGACGCAGACTGGTGATGACTGACTGTGAGTGAACGTGGTGTGATGAAGCTTGATGAGCTTCTCAGTGGCATGTCGCCGCTACTGGACCCGATGCGCTATGTCTTTGTCAGCGTCCCGCGTGGCGAAGCCATGCGGTCGTTGGAGCATGCACTGATGCTGTTTCACGAACACGAAGGTACGACACTGGTACTGGCCGATGATGCTACGCTTGACCAACGCTTTGTCAACGAACCGAAGTTCGCACGAATCACATTGATGGTGCATTCGAGCCTGCACGCCGTCGGCTTGACGGCCGCCGTTAGCGACGCACTTGCGACTAGCGGGATACCTGCGAACATGGCGGCAGCTAACTTCCATGATCATGTCTTTGTCCCGGTTGAGCGCGCGACAGATGCTATGCAGGCGCTGAGCGCACTGAGTCGCGCTGCACAAGGCGCCTGATCAGTACGGTTTTTTTCTGGAGTTCATTATCATGAAGCTGACTCGAAACACTGCGTTGGCTGTAACGGCTGTCCTGTGTTCCACCACTGTCCTGGCGGCTGATGTCAACGAGCGCACGCTCAACGATGGACAGCTACTGCTGTACGATATCCCCGAAATTCCCGCCTCGGTGGCTGCCGACCTCAACCGTTTTCAGAATACGCGCTCAGCATCGTTCCAGGCATGGAGCGAGGATTCAAAGCGTGTTTTCGTCACAACACGGTTCGGCGATGTCTCACAGATTCACCGGGTTGATCAGCCGGGCGGCGCACGTCGTCAGCTGACGTTTCTGGACGAGCCGGTCGGCGGCGTCGCAAGGCGGCCTGGCAGCAATGACCTTGCGTTCCTGATGGACGCGGGGGGCAGTGAATTTGCACAGATCTTCTTGCTGGATGCGAAGACTGGTGACGTTCGCATGCTAAGTGATGGTGAGTCTCGCAATAGTGTGTTGTTGTGGGATCGCGATGGCGAGCGGCTTGCGTTCCAGTCGACCCGACGCGACGGCCGAGCCAACGATATCTGGATCATGCAGGGTGATTCGCCAGACTCGGCGGGTATTGCCCTCGCGTCGACGGATGGCAGTTGGTGGGGACCGTCTGACTTCAATCGTGCTGGCGACAAGCTGCTGTTGACTAACTATCACAGCATTACCGATTCGCGCGCTATCTTGCTCGATCTGACCACAGGTCAGCAACGACGCGTTGATGGTGGCGAAGAACGTGCATCGACCAACGTGCCGATCGGGTTCAATGCAGATGGCAGTGGCTTTTACTTTATCACTGACCAGTTTGGTGAATTCAACACGCTGGCGTACCGCGATCTGGCGGACGATGCCCAGACCGTTGTGGTGACCGAGGACATACCCTGGAATGTGACGGGCCTGATCTTTAACGATGCCCGCGATCGGGCTGCGTTCGTCATCAACGAAGGGGGGTTGTCAGCACTGTATTTGATGGATCCCGTGACTCGCGCATACCAGCGCGTTACGGATCTGCCCGTCGGTGTCATCGGTGGAGGCGCGTTTTCACCTGATGACAGCAGTCTTGCGTTGACGTTGAACAGTGCGACGTCGCCCAGCGATACTTACGTCCTGACACTTGGCGAACGCCCACTGCAAGTTGGTGAGCTTACGCGATGGACATACAGCGAAGTAGGTGGCCTGGACACAGAACAATTTGTCGCGCCCGAGCTTATTTCGTACCCGACGTTCGATGAGGTGGCGGGCGAGCCGCGCGAGATTCCGGCATTTGTCTACAAGCCGCGCGGTGAGGGGCCGTTCCCGGTCATCATCAGTATTCACGGTGGGCCGGAGGCCCAGGCGCGCCCGACGTTCTCAAGCACGTTCCAGATGTGGGCTGCCAAGCTGGGTGCTGCAGTGGTGGTGCCAAACGTTCGTGGTTCGGCCGGCTATGGTAAGACCTATGTCGGCCTCGATAATGGTTTCAAGCGTGAAGACTCCGTACGCGACATTGGTGCGCTGCTCGACTGGATCGCCACACAACCGTCGCTGGATGCCGAACGCGTCGCGGTGTTCGGCGGTAGCTACGGTGGCTATATGGTGCTGGCCAGCAGTGTTAAGTACAGCGATCGTCTGCGCGCTGCGGTCAACGTCGTCGGCATCAGCAACTTCGTCACTTTTCTTGAGAACACACAAGACTATCGGCGCGATCTTCGTCGCGTTGAGTACGGTGACGAGCGGGACCCCGCCATGCGCGCGCACCTTGAGCAGATCAGCCCGCTGAATAATGTCGAGCAGATCAGCGTGCCGATGTTCGTCGTGCAGGGTAACAACGACCCTCGCGTACCAGTAAGCGAGGCTGCGCAAATCGTCGACGCATTGCGCGAGAGTGATAACACGGTTTGGTATATGAATGCGCTCAACGAAGGGCATGGCTACGCGCGTAAGGAGAATGCCGACGTTTATCGTCAGGCTGTCGTGCTGTTCTTCCAGCAACATTTGCTGCCGGAGAACTGATCCGGCTTATTGGTCGCTGGCGTCGTCCGCCGGATGCACATCGGCGTGGCTGCGCACAAAGCTGCGCGGCATGGGCGCGATGCTGCCGTCGGCGGCGAAGGCGATGCCTGGCTCACCGAAGTCTGCGAGCGATAACTCGCGCATCTTGCGGTAGGCGCGGCCGCTGTCATCGAACGACGGGCCAGCAGGCCGCCGTTGAATCGTCGAATAGATGCGACCATCGAGAAACTTACCATAGCCATCAACGGTCAGCGTCAAGATGGGCGCAACACCTTTGAGCCCGACCACGCTAATGCCGTAGTAGGTGGCAAAGTTGCCGAGGCTGTAGGCGATCAGTCGGCCGCGGTAGTTTTCCATCGCACGCACCACATGCGGACCATGGCCAAAGACGACATCCGCGCCGGCGTCAACAACCGCCCGTGCGAATGCAACCACATCGCCGCGCGGCTCGTTGTAATACTCTTCGGCTGCAAAGGGGATATGCAATGCGTCGAGCCCCTCGGCGCCGCCATGGAAACTGACGATCACCACGTCATGATCGATGGCGATTCGCGCCACAGTGTTCGCGGCCGGCACGATATCAAGCATCATGTTCGAGTTACGGGTGACCGCGAAAGCCAACATTGCTACCTTCAGGCCGTTGACTTCCCAACTCGCAAAATCGCCTTCCAGGCCGGAGTGCTGAATACCTAATGCGGCCACCGCCTGCATGCTGGCCAGTCGTCCCTCTTCGCCAAAATCACGCGCGTGGTTGTTGGCGAAACTCACCGCATCAAAGCCGGCATCAGAAAAGTGTTTGGCGTAGCGTGAGGGTGAGCGGAACAGGTAACACGCGCGCGGGTTGCTGCATCGTTTGGCAGGCTCGCCGCCATCCAGCAGAACACCTTCAATATTGCCGAACGCGACATCCACCGATGAGAGAATTGGCGCGACGTCAGCTAGAAAGCCAAGCCCATCGTCGTCGGGTAGCCGGTTGTCAGGGTAGTCCGTGCCAATCATCATGTCGCCAACGCCAGCGATGGTGAGTCGCAAGCTTGCTGGGTCCGGTCCGCGCGGTGGCTCAGGCTCAGGCTCTGGCGTCGGTTCTATCGGCTCGGCAGGAGTCTCGACGACGGGCGTCGTCTCAACCGGTGCGCTGGCGCAACCGGCAAGGATGGTCAGCAGGAGTATGGCAATCGCGCCGCCGTGCTTATTGCCCGACACGAATCACCATGGTGTCGATACCTTCCTCGCGCAGTTGGCGCCGATAACGCTCCAGTTGCGTAAGATCGCTGACTGGCCCGATGCGCACTCGGTGTAATGCCCTGGCGTTGATTTCGACGCGTTCGATGCGCGCCTGCATGCCGAGGATTGCGAGCATGGCTTTCATCCGGTCTGCGTCTTCAAACCGGCCGAAAGAGCCAGCCTGGATCAGATAAGCGCCGGGTTCGGTCAGCGGTTCGGTGGGCGCAGGCTGGCGCTCGCGAGGTTGGCGTTGTGCGGCGAAATCATCTCTGACAACGACCTCCTGTGCCGGCAACATGTCGTAGAAGTCGAATCCTTCGCCGGTTGCTTCGAGTTCAATAGGTGCGACGGTGTTGGCAGGTGCGTCGACTGTTGTCGCCGGCGCTGAAGCCGCATTGGTTGTCGTCGCCAACGGCGAGCGAGGTTGAGTGACATACCAAATGCCAGCGGCAATCCCCAGCCCGGCGACGAGCCCGACCATCATGGCACCAAAGCTCGAATTGGA
>JBCCCC010000079.1:0-14513 GCA_039033695.1 Pseudomonadota bacterium
ATTGGGCTGTTGTGGTTGCCGTACGAACGAGATAGTGCGGGGCGCCTGGTATCCGTTGTTGATGCGAAGTAAAGAGCAACTGCGCTAGCGCCGCGTCGCCAAAACCCGTCTGACGCGTGTTATCCAGCCCTGCCAGCGCAGTGGTCAATCATCGCCGATATCAGTCACGCTGGCGATGGCCAGGAACGCACCCGTGTCGTTGCGTTCAACGGCGTGCGTGGCAATCACTGCGGCGGGCGGGATACCGCCGAATAGATGCGGAAACAGCTGGTCCTGGCTGCCACTGAAGTCTCCCTGCTTGTCGCCCACGGGTGCGCTGCGTTCGAAAACGATGCGGATACCAGCGTCCGCGAGGCTGGCAGCCGTCATACGCAGACACAGCCATTCACCCGGGATATCGGTGTAGAAGTGGTTGCCCACCTCCAACAGCAAATCCGCGTTGGCCGTAGCGTGGGTGAATCCATCATCTGCATAGGTAGGCGGATAGTAGGTCTCGCCGCGCTCCACTGCCATCGCCCAGAGATCGGTTTGTACAAGGTGGAATAGATATGGCTTCTGCATTGTCGGTAACCCAGTGTTCGGCGGCGATACCCTGCATCAATCGCAAGCGGACACACATGATAACCGTAGCCCACAGGTCACCGGGTCGAATCAATGAGTCTATCGATCACGCAAGCCGCCGGGCACAAGATGGCGGGCGGCAACACCGAGCTACCAAACCGGCTTTACGAAATGCATCTTAACGATGTAGCACCACGGAATTACCAGCGCATCCAGCATGACGCCGATGCCATTTGCCACGGCCAGGTCATATGCCGAACCCACCAACAGGCCCTGCTGCCAAAGCGGGAAGCCAACACCCAATAGCCAGACAAGTTTATACGACAGCTGCAGCAATAGCAGAGGAAGCATCTTCACCGGATAGAGCACGCCGACGATGGATAGCCCCGCCAAAGCAGCCCAGAAGCTCACCGCCACGCCATAGAACGGCTCCCATGGTTGACCAGGCGATATGACTTCTTGCCATGCGCTAGGCGCCAAACCGATAAAGGTCAACAAGAACAGGGCACGCATGGCGCCCATGCGGATTTTGCCAACGTCGTTCTGCATATTTCTCCCCAATGCGTCAGTGTTGATCTGAAAACCACTTCCACGCGACGCTCCCCGCGCTCGATCTCTGGGACATGCAATGACTACATGCGCGGCAGCCACATGCCCATCGTGGCTGCGAAAATGCCAACGGCCATGAATGCCGTGAGCGAAAACAACACGCCCGAGAAGAGCAGCAACTCGCGTGGCGCTGAGCGTTGCTCGCAACCGAAATACCATTGCAATACCGCCAGCGGCAACAGGTACTGGGCAAAGCCCAGCACATAAAGAAAAGGCCCGGTAAAGGACGCCCAGTCGATGCCGACGCCGCCTGTCAGCATCACCCAACCCATCAGGCCGACACGAAAGAACCACACCGCACTGGCCGCCATAAACAGACGTAGTGCCCAACGGCGGTGCTCGATTAGCCGGCGACCTGTGGCGTGATAGATGGCCAGAGCCGCGAAGACGATGATAAGCACGGCATCGCCACTGATGCCCAACTGCGAAATCACATCGCCAATCGGGCTGCGCGCCCAGGTCATGTACAGGCCCACCGCTGCACTCAATACGGCAGCGATCAAATAGCATCGACCCAACCATCGATGAAATACTGGCACTCGTCGACGTACCGCTGGAATAAGCTGCAGTGGACCACCGCCGATGATCAATGCGGCAAGTAGGATATGGACGATCGACATCACGTTGCCAAAGAACTCCCCCTCAACAAAGCCGGACGGCAGGTGCGTATCCTTCAGGCCCTCAATGCCGTGCTGCAAGATCGACGGGAAGAATGCGGCAAGAATGTAGGCAAGGAAAATCCAATGCCCGACGGCGGCGACGGCAAACCACAACGTCACGCTGCTGCGGAACAGCCGCTGAGGCGCCACGTACTGGCTCGCCGTTGGTGCCAAGACGGTTGTGTTCATCGATTTGCTCCCGATTGCGTCAATTACCGTCAACATATTGCGACTCGACCAACCGCAAGACATCGGCCGGTGGTGGGAATCTCGCCTCCCCCAAAAGAGGGAGAAGCTCATGACCCAAAATCCCTCTTGAATCGCATGACAGCGCGTTTCCGATTGGTTTACGCTCCTGCATATGAACGATTCGCAGGCAGCCATGACTGACACAGCGAAGTCAGACAGCCTAGTTGGCGTATGGCGGCCGCTGCGCGGACCATTTGACCGCTGGCCCAACGCAACAGACTTGATCATTGCGCTGATCTCGATCGCGGCCACGTTATTAATGTGGTCATCGCGCGCCGGGTATGACGGTGGCCTATTCAACACACCCGCAGGTATCACAACCTATCTGTTTGCATTCATCGCGTGTTTCGCTCTGCTATGGCGCCGCAGTCATCCCTGGCAAGTCCATTGCATAACCCTCAGCGCATCGATACTGGTGCATCTTGGCCCGATCAACGATGGCGTCGTCGCTCTGGCGTTTTCGCTCTACAGCCTTGGCCGCTACGAGGCCGATCGACGCGTGAGCATTGTTGGTGTGCTCGCGGCCGCGGTGTTCGTCACCACAGACCTGTTCCTGCTGAGCGTGCCAAGTGTTGGCGGTACGATAGCCGCTGGTCTTGTGATTGGGTTGTGGTATATCGGCCGTCGGCTTCGCTTTCGGGGCGAATACCTGCGGCTGCTGGAAGAGCGCGCCAATCACCTCGAACGCGAGCGCAACGTTGAATCGGAGCGCGCTGTCGCTGCGGAGCGCACACGCATCGCGCGTGAAATGCACGACGTCGTTGCGCACCAGGTCAGCCTGATGACCGTGCAAGCCGGCGCCGCCAGAACGGTTAGCCAGTCAGACCCAAAAGCAGCTGGAGAAGCCATGGCGGCCGTCGAGAATGCCGGGCGCAACGCGCTTTCTGAAATACGTGACCTACTGGATGTGCTTCGGCCGGAAGAGCATGGGAATGGCGTCGTCCCGCAGCCGGGTATCACGGATTTACCAACGCTCATCGAAACGGTAAACGAGGCCGGTTTAGCGGTGAGGCTGCAGACCAGCGGCAACCTTCGTGGTGTGTCAGCGCGCGTGGAACTCACACTGTATCGTATCGTGCAGGAGGCGCTGACGAACGTGATGAAGCATGCGGGACCTGGGGCATCGGCGACCGTGCGCTTGAGCGCCGATGATGAGATGGTCTCGCTGAGCATTGAAGACAACGGTGAAGGGGGCGCCGCGCAGCCCACCAAGGGTCACGGCATTATCGGCATGCGCGAGCGCGCCGAGCTATTGGATGGCAGATTCGATGCCTATGCTGGCCAGGATGGCGGCTTCACCGTAAACACACAACTCCCGAAGAAGGCTAACGAGCGATGACCATTCGCGTGCTAGTGGTCGACGATCAGCACCTCGTGCGGCGCGGCTTCGCGATGGTTCTCGGGCACGAAGCAGACATTGAGGTCGTTGCTGAGGCAAGCACTGGCCTGGAGGCGATTGCCGCGGCTCGCGAGCATCAGCCTGACGTTATCTTGATGGACATCCGCATGCCTGAGCTGGATGGGCTCGAAGCAACGGCGCGGATTCTCGCTCAATGTGATAGCGCGATGCGCATCATTATCCTAACCACGTTTGATCCCGACGAGTACATCTACAAAGCGCTGCATGCAGGCGCCAGCGGGTTCATCCTCAAGGATATCCCGCCCGAGGATCTGGTCGCAGCAGTCCGCACAGTGGTAGAAGGCGGGGCTATGCTGGCACCCGCGATTACGCGCCGGTTAATCCAGCGCTTCGCCGGTACGCTGGGCAGTGAAAGTGACTATGCACAGCGTCTCGACCGATTGACAGCACGCGAGCGCGATGTGCTGTTGTCACTCGCCGGTGGCAAGAGCAATGCAGAAATTGCGGACGCACTTTTTATTGGCGCAGCGACGGTGAAGACCCACATCTCGAACGTGCTGTCAAAACTCGGGCTGCGTGATCGCGCACAGGCGGTAGTTTTTGCTTATGAAGCAGGGCTTGCCAAACCTGGAGATCAAGACATTGGCTTCTGATGTCGACGTGACTGAGCCCCGAAACCTATTGCCTCGGACTGCTGCAATAGGTGGTGTGCTACTCGGCCTGATGCTGGCCGCCGGCGCCTATGGACACATCTTCGCCGTCTGGTCGATGATCGATGCGAATCGGACTTTGTTACTGCCCGCGCTTAGCCTGGCATTCGCAAGCCTGATCAATATTGCGCTATGCCCGCCATTGTGGGTCGGGGAACAGTGGGCCGTCACGGCGGCGTTGATCGCGAACGCAGCGGCCACCGGCTATCTGGTTTATCTGCTGCTCCAGGGTGTGCCAAACCACCCCATAGGCTTCTTTGTCGCTTTGGTATCCAGCCATGTTGTTGTGCTAGGTGCCGTTCGAGCGGGGTTGGTGTGGCCGGCAGTGCGCGCGGCCACCTAGCTATCGAAAACGATGGCCAGCTCGGCAGCGTCGAGAATAAGCCGGCGTTGTGCCGCCAGCTCGCGCTTGATGCGCGCTTCAATCTGACGCCCTTCGCTCGACAGCATCGCCGGCCCAAGAAATGGCGACTGCTTCAGCCAATCCACATCCCGCCAGCCAAGATTGATAGCCCGCTTAACGAGTGCGAGCGCTTCCTCCTCTTTACCCAGCGACGCGAGAACCTCGGCAAGGTAGACGCGAAAACCAGGCCAGGTCGAATCTTCGAGCTGGCTCATCTTGTACCGCAATAGATTCTCCGCGTCACCCACCTCGCCCAGCATGGCATTCAGCGCGGCAAGCTCAAGCTCGCCCTTCTCGCCCGCTTTCTGGAAATAGTCGCGGGCCTCTGTCACCTGGCCCAGGCTCACCGCAATTCGGCCTCGCAATTGCAGAATCGACGGCGCCAGCTGATCATCACCTTCGGCCTGGTTGAGGACGTCGAGTGCGGCCTGTAGCTCACCGCGACGCAAATTGGATTTGGCCAGCTCACTCAGCACCACAACCTGGCCCGGGTTCAGTGACAACGCCTTTTCACGCCAGGTCTTTGCCGCCGGGTGGCCAATCAACTCCATGAGCGATGCAATCTGTATCTCCGAGTAGCGAGAGTTGGATCCCGACTGCCTGGCGCGCACTTCCAGATCAAGCGCTTGATACAGCTTACCTTGCAGCATCAATGTATACGCCGCGCTGGATAACGCGGGCGCGTTGCCCGGGTCAAGTCGGTATGCAGTCTGATACGCCGGTAGCGCCTCGTTGGCGCGGCCCTGTGCATCCAGTGCGTAACCCAACGCTGACCAGGCATTGCTGCTATTGGGCCGCTCCGCAATCAACGAGCGCGCTATCGCTTCTGAGTGCTGCTCTTCTGCCTCGTTGCCGCCAAATTTTGTGCCTCGTGTGGTCAGCGCAAAACTGAGGGTCAGACGTGCGTCAAAATGCTGCGGATCGATTTCCAATGCAGTGTGCAGCATGTCGATGGCCCGGTCGGTTTCGCGCGACTGATGCAAATTCAGATTGGCTCGCGCATTTTGGACCAACGCATCGATATCGGTTTGCGGTTGTTGGGCAACGGTTTGCCGCGGCGCTTCGGCGTTGGTGCCTGGCAGGCCCGTGATGAACAGGATGAGCACGCCAGCAATTGCCGCAAGGCTGGCAGCCGCGGCGAGCGCGCGCGGGTGAAGCAATTCGCCTACACGACGGGGCGGCTTTGACTCGTCGCGGACAACCGGGCATAGCAGTGCATAACCAGCGCCACGCACTGTGCGAATATAGACGGGCTGCTTTGGATCATCCGCGAGCGATTTACGCAGCAACGTGATGCGCTGCGCGATCGTGTCATCACTGACATGCTGCGTGCGCCAAACTGCACTCGCAAACTGTGTCGCATTGACCGGCCTGGGCGCAGCTTCGATGAGCTCGACGAGCGCATCGAAGCTCAATTCGGGCAGTTTGAGTGCAACACCATCACGGCAAACCGTGCGCCGCTCGGTATCAACCGACAAATCTCGCATGATGTATCGCATGGCAATCAGTCTAAACGTATTTGAACGCCCAAGCTTCAGGAAAATTCCGGATTCTTCAAGTGACACCAGCGCCCATGCGCGGCATCTTGTGGTGGTCATTCAACACACGAAGCATGGCGCCGATCGTGAGTCCAGGGAGCCCACAAATGCGAAGTTACGTCCTAGCCATTACGTGCATCACGTTATGTACAATCTCCGCGCTCGGTTGTGCGCAGGACCGAGATACGCCGGCCGCAGCGCCCGACATGTGGGCTGGGCTTTGGGTTGCTGAGCGGCAGTTTCCTGCGCAACTCACCGGCACGCTGACCATCCAGCGATCGGGCAACGACTGGATCGCACAGGTTCAAGGTGACCAGGTTACCGTCTCTCGATCGATGGCCGGTGACGGCGCGATCAACTGGTCCGCAGCATTTTTTGGCCTCGGGGCTTTCCAAGGCTATCAGGCTGACGCCCAGGCTCCCATCAAGGGACACTGGATTCAGCCTGCCGGGCCCGTGTACTACAACCCGTTTGCAACCCCTGTGCAGTTGAACCGAACTGAGAATGGCGCGTTTCACGGCACCTTGCAGACCGTCCAGGAACGCTATCTCCTAAGCCTGCCAATGATTGCCGATGATTCTGCCGACGACGCATCTCGCTATCGGACCTTCTTGCGCAATCCAGATCGGAACACGGGACTCTATTTCCGGATCGAGACCGCCGAGATCGTCGGCGACGAGATACACTTCGCGAATGGTGACGGCGAGACGATTGCGACCGGTCACATCGTGACGCCGGGTGAGCGGTTCACACTTCAACATCGCGGCGAAATTTTTGATTTTGTGCGCGGCTCACGGCAAACCGCCCCTGCGTTCTACCCGAGACGATCAATCGAGCCTGCAACTCGTTTACTGCAACCTGTTGAAACCGGAGACGGCTGGCAAACCGCGGCGCTGGACGAAATGGGTGTGCAAGCTGGCCCGCTGATCGACATGATTAACGAGCAAGCCGCTTTCGAACCGACAGGTCTACGCGAGCCCTATCTCCACAGCTTGCTGGTCGCACACCGCGGGAAGCTGATCCTCGAAGAGTATTTTCACGGCCACCATCGTGATATGCCGCACGACTCGCGGTCAGCCGGTAAAACGATTGCCTCTGCACTATTGGGCATCGCGATCTACCAAGGTGCGCTGCCAGGTCTGGATGCGCCGGTTTATCCCATGTTCGGTGGTGTCGATGCTTTTGCCAATCCGGATCAACGCAAGCATGATCTAACGGTGGGCCACCTCATCACAATGTCATCAGGCTTTGCCTGCGACGATGGTGACAGTAACTCGCCGGGCCACGAAGACCGCATGCAGAATCAGGATGCGCAGCCTGACTTATACGTCTTTACCCTCGACTTGCCGATGGTCAGGGAGCCTGGCGAGGCTGGCATTTATTGCAGTGCTGGCATCAATCTTGTGGGCGGCATGATCTCCGAGGCGGTGGGTATGAGCCTCGCTCGCTTCTTTCATGAATCTTTAGCGGAGCCGCTGCAGTTCGCGCACTATCGCATGAACCTTTCGCCAAGCAATCGGGCCTACATGGGCGGTGGCTTGCAACTGCGCCCCAGAGACTTTCTCAAACTTGGCCAACTGTATCTCAACGGCGGTGTCTGGGACGGGCAACGGGTGTTGTCAGAGGATTGGGTCAACCAGTCGTTCGCGGCCCAGTCGTCGCTCGGCGAGCCGGACAACTATGGCCTCGCCTGGTGGCGCTATACCTATGAATTCGAAGGCCGCAAGATCGAGACCTATTCGGCGAGCGGCAACGGCGGCCAGATCTTGCTGGTCGCGCCCGAGCTCGACCTCACAATCATGATGAACGCAGGTAACTACGGCGACAGCCGATCACGAAACTTGCTGCGCTACCTGACGATGTGGAAAGTGATTCTGCCCGCCGTGATGCACGGCGAGCAAGACCAGTAGCGCTAGATAATGCCAGCGGGCCAGATCGATGCGAACCTGCCCCCACAAGCCGAGCTGTGCGAGCGACTAGTCGAGTCTATTGCCACGACCATGGTGTCGGGCGCTCCCGCAGCATTGAAGCGGGAGATACGCCCGTTGGCACTCAGTTCGCTGCTTTGGCTTTCTCGGTTTGTTCGTCTTCGAGCAACGTTGTGATCGCTGCAGGCAATGCGAAGTAATCATCGTCTGGGGCGCCCAGCTCGACGCTGTCGATCAGAACTTGCTGACTCTGGCCCATGGTGGTCACGAGCGTTGTGCCCGGCAAGATCATATCGATACCATTGCTCGTGAACGTCTTGTAATCAGTGAATACGGTCGTGGTTTCCATCGTGCCCATGGGCGACTCCATAGTCGACTCTGTCGCAATCAGGTAGTCGTTATCAACCGAATAACAATCCAGCGTTTCGCGGCCCGTTTTCCATTTCACTTCGACTTTGTAACAGGACTCACCGTTGAACTCAGCCAGCGCAACGGTGCGCATTGACTCCACAAATTCGTCGCTGCGCAGCAACGCACCGGGTTCGTTGGATTCGATCTGAACCTCAAGTTCTGCGCCTGTCACCAGTCTCGGCCCCATGAAGGGGTCCATCGACCACGCCGAACGATCCTTGTAGCCAGACTGCATCGAACCGATGCCTGGCAACTCGATGTTCACTGTGCGCTCCAAGGGCATGCGTGAGTAAACGGTAAGCTGGCCTTCCATGCCAGCCGCAGGCATCAGAAAGCGTCCGGTTACCGTTGACTCCAGCTGGTCATTCATCGATTCCTTACCGCCGGTCGCCTCAATATGCGCGTCGAGCAGGCTTTGCGCCGAGGGGAGTTCAGTGTCGGCAATGGCGTTACCAGCCAGTGCGACCGCGAGGAACTGGCAGGCAACGACGGGGCGTCGCGCAAACAGGCGGAAAACTGAGGCTACTGAAGTCGCGTTCATTGAGTGAATTCCTTATGTCATGTGAAGGCGTTGTGATGACAACGACCCCGTCAATGTTACCAAACTTGGTCTCGCTGAATGTGACACTACTGGCGTGAAACAGTTTCTTGCAGAAGCCAGCTCACAGCAGCGTCAAGTTCGGCATCCTCGGCATTCGTCAACGCATCGACACTCGGCTCGATCAGCTGATCAGGCACCACGCCGACACCTTCGACCCGGCGGCCTTGACCATCATGATAATCCGCGAAGGCATACATGAGAACGTCACCATTGGCGAGTGGCAACATCTGCGCAGGCAGCGCCATGCCAGGTGAGCGTTGGCCGATAATTCGCGCACGGCCAATGGCCTGCATACCAGAAGCGAACATCTCCGATGTGCTGGCAGAGAGTCCATCAATCAGTACAACGACAGGCCCGGAGAACGGCGTCAGGCGCCTGCCATCATCGGCCACGCGGCGAGGAAAGACGCGAAAGTCGATTCGGCCATCGGCGCGCAGAAGACTACCCAGCAGGATCGGCGTATCAACCAGATGCGACGTCAGCGGCATCATCGTCGATAGGACGCCGCCCAGGTTGCCTCTCAAGTCGATCACCAGACCCTGGCAAGCAAACAGGTCGTCGCGTGTATCCATAAAGCGATCCATCAGCTCCGGGACCCAGGTCGAAAAGCCCATCAAACCAATGCATCCATCTGTCGTTTCGATACGCCGACTTGCGAACTCGAACGGCATTGGTGGCAGCGTGCCGATTTTGACAGTCCGCATACTGCCGGCGCGCCCCTGCAAATCGATGTCATGCGACACACCGACCGTATCGCGAAGGCGCAAGCTCAGCACCTCGCCTTGTAACGGGTAAGCGAGCCGAGTGTTGATCGACGCCTCAAGCAGCAACACAGCGCGTTTTCGCGCAGTCTCATCATCGACCGTTTGAATTTGGTCGATCAACGGCTGAATCGCCAGATCACCAAGGGCATCCAACCGCCAGCCAGCGCGAATAGGGCCGATTGACGGATCCTCGACCTCAGTGATGATCAAGGCCTGGTCGATCATCCTCGCGCTCAAACCGGTCGACGTACTGCGCGGCGGATTCGTAGACTGCTGCGCGGCGCCGGCCTGGCTGGCACTAACCGACTCGATCTGGCTTTGACTATCACCCGGCAGCACACCGAAGTGCGACTCGCCAATGCCCTCGAGAAGCGCGATTAGTACAGGGCGCAGTTCGGCGGCATTGCGTGCGTTCGCCGCTTGCGGGCGAAGCACTTCACGGGCTTGGTCCCACTCAGCAGCGATGCGCGGAAAGTCGAAGTACTGCTCGCGAACCTGATTCCAGACTTGATCGAAGCTTTGCAGAGACTGCGCATTGGGCGGTTGCTCTGGTGCTGCGACAGGCGGCACAGTGTCCGCGGTGCTTGCGCAGGCTAGCACGGCGGCGCATAAGCCGAAGCCTGCGATTAGACGCGTGGCTTTGACCAACCCGAAGCCGCGCCCGTGTGTTGTTAGGTAACCCATAGTCATTGCGATTCTTCCATGCTGGCCCGGTGAATCCGGCGCCTATTGACGCTGCAGTTGAACATATTCGTCTTGTGCACTACCCCAAAGCCGGTTGCCTTGCAGATCAAAACCGCTTTCGGACTGCCAAAGGGCAGATTCGTTAAGTAGCGTCTTGGCGCCAATTGCAATACGCGCCTGGCGTCGTTCTGAATAGATGATACAAAGCTCCGGGTCAACCTCGCCGACCCATGACCATGGGCCATCGTCGGCTGCAGGTCGCCAAACGACTTCACAGCCTTGCGCCAGCGCGGGCTCCAGGTCTTCCATTGCCAATGCGGACAGCCGCGCCGGGTCGGCAATCAGATCACGCTTATCGGCATCGGAACGCAACGCATAGGTGCGTTGCATCACCTGGCCTTCAGCATTGCGGGCGATCTGCAGGACGCGCTGGCGATAGAGCTTCTGGTCCGCACCGCTATTCAATTGCAGATACAGCCAATCACCATCACCCAACGATTCCAGAGCCCGCCTGCGATCTGTCAATTGCGTCTCGGCGTCTGCTGCCGTCTGGAAGTCGCCGATCAATAACATCACCAGTGATTTCTCGGGCTGGGGCGCCACAACGGCTGGCGCACAGCCACCGAGCAGTAGCGCACCAAATAACGTTGTCAGTCGGCAACTCATCGGCCGAGCGTATAACGAAACACGGCGACTTGCATCTTCAGAGGCGTACGTGGTGCTAGGGTAAATCAGCGCTGATACGCGCGTCGTCCGTCGTCAATCGCAGAACCCGTCTGGCTCTTGTGGCTTCAGTATCGATGATGGGCATGCCTCGCCACACGACTGCCTCATGACCCGTTGCAGCAAGGAGAATTGGATCGAGCCTGGTTGCTGTATGCTACGGTCAAATAGGGCTTGAACTGAGGAACATTGAGATGGCTCGCGGCGCCGAGGGGTGGACTCAGGAGAGACTTGATCGCGAGTTCGCGTCTTTCCAGGAAGGCGACGCAGATACGACAGACGCCGTCGTGCGTTGCGTTGCTGTGTTCGGCTGCGCAGTGGCGCTTTGGATCGCGTTATCCAACATTGCGATTCTCATCTGGGGTGCCAGCTACGTCTTGTTCAATATCGCTTACGTGTCTTTCGTGAGGCGCGAGGCGGTACAGATACCGAAGCGTGTCCTGATCGTCACGATCTTCGGGAGTACGTTTATCTCGTCGTGGTATGTGGCGATGCTGATCTATCTGGCCAGCGTTGCCGACGGAGACTTTCTGGTGATCGCGGCCTGCGGCGCAATCGGTGCTGCACTGCATAGCTTTTCTCACAACAGCGAGTTTAGTCTCTCGGCATTTATCGATTTCTCTACAGCTGTGGTCAGCGCGGCGGGCGTGTTCGTGTTTGCAGCCGTTCACTCCTCCTCTTTCTGGGTAGCGGTTTCTATCCTCCTCGGTGGCCTCTTTATCATCGGCTATCTGTTGCTGGGGTTCCGACTGATCATCTCTGACCGTCGTGAGCTGAAGGAAAAGTACAAGGCAGACGTACATGACCAAAAGATGCGCGCCCTCGGCCAGCTGACAAGTGGCGTTGCGCATGACTTCAATAACCTGCTTGCGGTGGTGCTACTCAATATCGAGCTATCGTTGGATCAACCTTCGGCCGAGAAGCGAAAAAAGCACTTGTCTGATGCGCAGCAGGCGGCGCAAAGTGGCGCAGAACTCATTGAACAGCTAATGGCGTTCGGCAGAACATCCGACTTGCAGTCAAGCAACGTACTCATAGCGCCGCTGTTCGACCGACTGAAGTCCGTTTTGAGACGGCTGCTCCCCTCCCGCATTGAGTTCGAGGTGAGCAACCTGGACCCGAGCTGCGAGATTCATGTCGATGCTGCCATGCTGGAGAGTGCAATCTTGAATCTAGTCATCAACGCGCGAGACGCCATAGGCGCCAATCCTGGCAAGGTCTCCGTGTTAGCAACACCTAACCGTAGCACCGGCGTCGTCGACATTTGCGTCAGCGATACTGGACCAGGCATGGATGCGGAGACACTCGCACGTGCCTGCGAGCCGTTCTTCACGACCAAGAGTGTCGGTGAAGGGTCTGGGTTGGGGTTGTCGATGGTAAAAGGATTCGCTGAGCAATCAGGTGGGGAACTGATCTTGCGCAACAGTGAGCGAGGTGGGCTGTTGGCCTGCTTGAGGTTGCCGATGCTGGGCTAGGCTGTCGTGATGTTGCGGATGTAGACCATTTATGTTCGTTGAGGCGGAGGGCTCGCCAGACGCGTCCCGTGCTGATCCGTGACCACCTGTCGATCCGCCTGACTTCGCGTTCTTAAGGGACGACAGCACGCGTTTCCATACAGCGCCGGAATGCATCGAGCGCTGGAGGTAGCTGTGTGCTTCGCCACTGCCATCTAAATACGCGCTGTTTACTCGCATCTTGGCTACCGGCCGATTGCGATGCTACGGACAAGGTTCCCATATCCCGGCCAAAGCCGCTGTCATTAGTCAGCGCTTGCCTGGCATTCGCCGATGGCGCTCGAACAAGTCCGTCGCTATCGTTCGCTGCTTGAGCACTATCGGGCTCGACGAGTGTGGCCAGTACAGTCACCTGCTTGGGCTGCTGACTGAGCAACGACACGATCTCCTGCGCTTGCTTTCCGTCGATCTGGTACGTCGCGATCATCACGGAAGTGTGATTATTGACAGCCAACTCCGCCTCTATGCGGTGCAGCGGCCAGCTCTTGCCATTAATCTCCACCGAGGCGACGCGAAGGTTCTTGGATTGCGCATCAGGTAGTGTCACGTTGATCGCGATAGCACCGTCTTCGAACGTTGGTACTACACCAAATGCGCTGACTCGGATCTCATTCGTCGGCGATCCCGGTTGAGAGTTCAGCACTGGGACCATTGCCGTGTAAATCGTCTGTTTGCCGCGCGATTCGCGCGTCCACTCGATGGCTGGCTCGAAGGTCGGCATCTCGGTCACGCTGATTCGATAGCGCTTCTCCATCATCGATACTGTGCAAACCCCACTGCTCTGATCGAGCTGCCAAGGTTCGTCAAGGCCATCAACGCGACTCGCACGATAATCACGCAACACACGGGCATAGTCTGTTGCTTGGGTGGCCCTGTAGTGTTCGCCCTCCATCGGGGCGCTGTAAGGGAGTGGCTGGTTATCCTGGTCAAGAAAGAGCAGGTATTGTTTTCCAACCTCGTAAGCCAGCCCACAAGCAGCACTATCCGCGCGGCCGCGATAATCGCGCGCTGGCACGACGCCTTTCAGCACTTCAACACCAGTAAAAATGCAGCCCGCACCACCGCCGGTATGCGGTGCGCCGCTGATCGGCTGCGCGCACTCGGTCACCACGCCGATAATGATGCTATCGGCGTCTTCGTATGCTTCGCGAAGCGTGTAGGGTTCTGCCGCGCATGTGAATGCAGATGCGACGCTCGGCATTAGTGCCAACGCTAGCAGCTGCATAGTCTGAGCAGATGATAGTCGCATAGCCGAACTCCTGGATGGAGATGACGCGTGCTTGTCATCATGTGGCGGTTGATGCGCCGGCCACGTCTAGCCCGCGTTCGGTCCGTATAAACCGGTCTTGATACTTAAGTGTGCCACGACTCAGCACTCTACGACCTGCAATCGAACAACGGATTTTTCGAAGTATCGATCCGAATTGAATGTCGGACGCCTGACCGCAGCAGTTGCCGATATGTAAAGGCAAGGTTGCATCGGTGAGAAGAACATGAATCGCGCTAGCATCGCACGGCAACGGCGATTGGCGAAGGGCTAGTCGCTTTTGTCGTTGCTCCCACAAAGGAACGGCGATAGCTATTCAGGTAGGGTACGTTACCGCTTGGCCTCCGGCGCGCCCCGCATCTGCGGTCGGCATTGGTACCTAGTCATCCAATTGTGAGACGGCAAGCGCGCGCAGCTCTCGCTTGATGAGTTTGCCAGCGGGATTTCGCGGCAGCTGATCAATGAAGGTAACGCCCTTGGGCACCTTGTACGCCGCTAGCGCTCCTCGGCATGCCGCGAGTATTTCGTTGGC
>JBCCCC010000080.1:0-14467 GCA_039033695.1 Pseudomonadota bacterium
ATGCTTTGATGCGGCGCGCGCGCTCGCACCTGCCATTGCACAACAAGCCGGGAAATACCGTCTTCGCCTCGCTGGCAGCAATGCGGATATGCGTGCCATTTGCCGACTGCGATTCGAAGTGTTCAACCTGGAACTGGACGAAGGGCTTGAGGCATCGTTCGAAACCGGGCTGGACGAAGATCGGTTCGATGCCCAATGTCATCATTTGCTAGTGGAGGATGAACACGGCACTGTGGTTGGCACCTACCGAATGCAAGACAGCGCTATGGCTCGCTCAGGCTTCGGCTTCTACTCCGCGGCAGAATTTGAATTGCAACAGTTGCCGGCGAATGTGCTTGATCAATCCGTCGAACTGGGACGTGCGTGTATTCACGCTGATCACCGCAACACACGCGTGCTGTTTCTACTTTGGCGCGGCCTCGCCGCGTACATGGTCGCTGGTGGGCATCGCTACTTCTTCGGCTGCTGCTCCCTAACGAGCCAGAATCCACTTGAAGGCCAGCGCCTGTTTGAGCGCCTGCAAGCGGAAGGTGCAGTGGACCGTGAGCTAATAGTCGATGTTACAGCGCAATTCCGTTGCGAAACGCAATCGCCTGCAACGAAGGATGCGCAACAGCCACCACGTGTTCCAAAGCTGATGCGACTGTATCTTGCGTACGGCGCCCGCATCATCAGTCCACCAGCGCTGGATCGCGAGTTCTCCACAATCGACTACCTCGCGCTGTTTGACATCGAGTCACTCAGCGACGCAAACAGGCGTATGTTTCTCGACCATGAGTAGTCTTGAATCGCGCGCATTCTCGCCGTCGCTGTGGCGGCGCCTTGTCGCAATATCGCGGCTCGCCTTCATCCTCGCGACCACACTCGTCATCGCGCTGGTGCTCGCTATTGGCAAGTTGATACTGCGCCCGTTACCGAAAGCCGCGCGCAGCTTACGCGTGTTTATGTTTAACGCCTGGTCGCGGTCGATGTGCTGGTCGCTCGGCGGTCGAAACGTGATCCATGGAACGCGGCCACAAGTGCCATTTTTTCTCGCCAGCAATCATCTCGGCTACCTCGATATCGTCGTGCTTGCGCAGTTTCTGCCCGCTGTGTTTGTTTCCAAAGCGGAGGTACGCCAGTGGCCCTTCGTGGGCTGGCTGACGACACTCGCAGACACGTTGTACATCAACCGCGAACGCCATCGCGATATTCCGCGCGCCAATCAATCGATCGCGGACGCGCTGTCTGATGGCGACAGCGTTGTGCTTTTTCCGGAAGGCACTAGCTCGGAGAGCGACTTCGTCCTGCCAATCCGACCACCGTTACTGGAGGTCGCGGTACAGCAAACCGTGCCCGTACACACCGTAGCCCTGTACTTCGAAACAAGCCCCGGCGACCCTCATGCCCATCGCGCCATCTGCTATTACGGCGACATGGATTTCGTATCGCATGTGTGGCGGTTGTTACACCTGCGCGGCTTCACGGTGACTATTCGTTTTGGCCATATCGCGCATCACGCTGACGACCGCCGGCAGCTGGCCCGACAACTGGGTGACGAAATCCTGTCGCTGCAATTGAAAAACCCGCCGGGTATTTCACAAACCTCTGGCACAACGCCTCTCGGCCAAGCGAGTAACTGAACCTGTGATCACGACCGACCAAAACAATGCACTTCGCGAGCTGTGCCACGATAACGCCCGACTGATCGAACAGCTGATAAGCTTGCTGTCGCGCATGACGGACTTGCAGTACCGCCAATCACAAGCGCCCTGCGATAGCGGCATTGGTTGCCATGTACGTCATGTGCTGGATCACTATGACGTGTTCTTTGACGGCCTACGTTCGGGCACAATCGATTACGACGGTCGCTGCCGGGATCGAGGCACGGAAACCCAGCGCGAAACGGCGACCAGACGACTCGCGCGCGTTGCTTCACGCTTTGATGCGCTCGCAGACAGCCCGTTGCCTGCAGAGATCGGCGTCATCATGGACTGCGGCTCGCGCTCTGTCGCCCGCTCCAGCGTCGCACGCGAGTTGCAATTTCTGGTCAGCCATACTGTGCATCACGATGCCTTGATCGGCGCAGCTGCCAGTCATATGGGTATTGCGCTCGACCCGGGCTACGGCGTGGCGCCATCGACGTTGCGCCACCTGGGGCAACTGCAAGCACAACGCTAACCGCACATGTGGGTGCGCCGCATCGCAGTGCTCTGGCTATGCCTTGTGGTCGTTTCCAATGGCTATCGACTACTGAGCCCAACGCAGCCCAGCGCCCGACCCGATCAACAACTATTGCAGCTTCCCGAGCGCGACGGCAACCGACTTACCGGGGAACGCATCAGCATCGCGTTCAGTGACGGTGGGCCGGTATCCGAGCGCGCAGTACCTATTCTGCTGCTGCATGGCACGCCGGTGGCATCATCTGCAATGCGGGGTCTCGCCACCGCGCTTTCAGAAACGCGACGTGTCATTACGCCGGACCTGCCTGGTTTTGGCAGCTCGCTGCAGGTCTTGGCCGACTATTCCAGCATCACCCATGGGTACTACCTTGGCGACTTTCTGGACGCGTTGAACACCCAGCGGGTGCATGTCGTTGCCTACAGCCAGGGCGGGGCTGCAGCGATCGCGCTTACGGACACGGCACCGGATCGTGTGGCCTCACTGACGCTCGTATCGGCGATTGGCGTGCAGGAGCTAGAACTGTTTGGCAGCTATACCTTGAACCACGCCGTGTATACGGGACAACTCTGGCTCCTGCGCGCGGCGCGCTGGCTTCTGCCGCACTTCGGCTACTTTGACAATGCCATCCTGGGCCCAGGTTATGCTCGCAACCTCACCGATACCGACCAACGATTATTGCGCCCGATGTTGAGTCGTATTGAAGCGCCCACCTTAATCGTGCACGGGCGAGACGATGGCCTGGTGCCCTACTCTGCTGCACTGGAGCATCACCGTCTGGTAGCGCAAAGTAGGCTGCAAACGTTTGCGGGCGGTCATGAGTTGGCATATGCCAACCCGGCGATGATTGCGCCATCGATCAGCGCATTCATCAACGCCGTGGACGCCGGTGGTGCGGCGTCTCGCACGCAAGCCAGCGAAGCCCGCAAACGGGCTGCAGCAAATGAACCTGAAGCGTTTGATCGAGAACCGCTGGTGGGCTTTGCGTTGCTGGTCATGTGCCTGGCGATCATCGTAGCCACCTATGTTAGCGAGGATCTGACCTGCATCGCCGCGGGACTGCTGGTGGCGCAAGGCATCATTGCATTTGAAGTCGCCGTGCTGGCCTGCCTGATCGGCCTGTTTACGGGCGACATCGCGTTGTTCGGCGCCGGACGCTGGCTGGGCCCGCCGGCCCTGCGTCGACTCGTCAGTGAACCGCGCCTTGCGCGCGCCAGTCAATGGCTCGAACACCGCGGCCCGTGGGTGATTATCGCCAGCCGATTCTTGCCTGGCACGCGTCTACCCACCTACGTCGCGGCCGGCGCCTTGCATATGCCGTTCTGGCGCTTCAGTGCCTACTTCGCGATTGCGACAGCTATCTGGACGCCTACGCTCGTCGGCCTCGCCTACTTGTATGGCGAGATCGCCCGCCAGTGGTTCTCGCAATACGCCAATGGAGGCGTTCTTGTACTAGCCAGCGGTTTCATCGTGTTGTGGCTGGCCAGCCGCGTCGGGCCCGCGCTGCTTAGTTGGCAGGGACGTCGCTTGCTGTTCTCGAAATGGCAACGCCTGCGTCGCTTCGAGTTCTGGCCGCGAAGCGCCTTCTATCCGCCGATCGTGTTGTACTGTATTTGGCTCGCGATTCGGCATCGCTCAATCACACTGTTCACGCTGGCAAACCCGGGCATGCCACTTGGCGGCCTGATTGGAGAGTCCAAGACAGACATTCTGACCGCGCTGATGCCAAGTGGCGCCGTCGCCCCCTTTGCGACTCTGCCCGACGGTGCAATAGACGCGCGCATGGCGGCGCTCGATGCGTTTGTCGCCGAGCATGCAACGCAATACCCGATCGTGCTAAAGCCAGTGCGCGGGGAGCGCGGTACCGACGTGGCGATTATCGAAGATCGTGAGGCCGCTAGCAGTTATCTGTCCCAGCACGCGCAACCGACCATCGTGCAGTGCTTCGCCAGTGGTGAAGAGTTCGGTGTGTTCTATATGCGTCGGCCAGGCCACAAGAAAGGCATGATTTACTCGATCACCCACAAGCAGCCCACCATAGTGACGGGCGACGGTGGGGCAACGCTCGAGACGCTCATCCTGAACGATCCGCGTGCGGTGTGTATGGCGGAGTTCTTTCTTGGCGAACACGCAGATCACCTGTCTGAGATCATCGCCGACGGTAGGCAATACCCGCTCAGCCGAATAGGCACGCATAGCCGCGGCAGCCTCTTTACAGATGCCGGCACGCTTGCCAGTGATGCCCTTCTCGCGCGCCTCGATGAAATTAGCCAGCATTTTCCTGGCTTCTACCTTGGCCGCTATGATCTGATTACCAAGAACGCCCAAACGCTGACCACGGGCCAGGCCTTGACGATCGTCGAACTCAATGGCGTGAGCGCGGAAGCGGCGCACATCTATCACCCGGGCACGTCGGTGGTTTCCGGCTGGCGCGTCATTGCGCGACAGTGGCGCTTTGCCTTTGAAATCGGCGCAGCGCTGCGTCGACATGGTTGGCGGCCTATTGGCCCACTCAACCTGATCAAGGCACTCGTTGGCCGGCCGGCGCAAGTGCTACCATCGCGCCATGAGTAGACTATTCATGTGGCTTATTGCTGCCGGGCTTGCGGCCTTGCCGACAAGCGCCTTTGCCGCGAATCCCGGCACTGTTGACAAGTTACTCACCGACTATGCGATCGCGACTGGCTTGGACATCGCTGATCTTCCGGATGATGAGCTTGCCCAACTAAGTAAGGGCAAAACCATCTATCGCAAGTTGCTCAACAAGCAAAACCCAGCGTCAACGCAGCTGCGGATCATTGGATACCGAGTCATCTCCAAGCCGCGAGAGAACCTTTGGCTTGCCGCACTCGCTTATGATGCCGGATACTCCCGCAGGCTCACCGAACACCTGGTAGCGTTGCATGATCGCGGCGGCGCCAGCTGGTATCAACACGTGGACATGCCATGGCCATTGCGAAACCGTCATTGGCTAATACGGACTCGCAAGAATGTGGACATGGCGAACGAGAGCGAGGACCGAATCTGGGAGCATAGCTGGCAATTGGTCGACAACGCTGACCAGGCTATTGATCGCTTGTTAGCGACAACCGCTATAGACGGCCTTGATTCTGACAAAGCGCGAAATGCGATCCGCTTGCCTCTCAACAATGGTGCCTGGGTCATGGCGCACATGGACAACGACACGACGCTGGTCATCATGCATGCGACGATGGATATGGGTGGCGTCATTCCGGATGGTATTGTGGCGCGCTACACGCGCCGTCAACTCGCAGCGGCACTAAAAAAGATTGAGCGCGATGCAGACACCGCACGATCACGATACGATAGCAATTACGTTATCTACCGCGGCAACGGCTCGCCAATCGATCCTGACGACCAATTGACCTATGAGTGACCAAGACCCTGAAAATGCACAGGCCACGCTGGACAAAGTGGCTCGCAATCTGCGTATCGGCCAACACCAGCGGCATATTTTCCTGTGTGTGGACCCCGAAACTCCAAAGTGCTGCGATCGTGCTGAGGGCAAGGCCTCTTGGGAGTTTTTGAAGCGAAGAATTCGAGAACTAAAACTCGATATCAACGGGCAGATTTACCGCTCCAAGGCCGGCTGCCTCAGGGTCTGTCAGCAAGGACCAATCGCAGTCGTCTACCCGGATGGTACCTGGTATCGAAATTGCACGCCGGCGGTTCTGGAAGAAATCATTCAACATCATTTGATTGGCGGTGAACCGGTGGATGAATACAGTTTCCGTGACCAACCACTGCGTGCAACGCCAACCCGCGCGGCGGTCGACGAATAGCGCTTCGCTGCGCCAACGAGGCAATCAATGCGCTAACCCAAAAGAGTGCCAACGGCCGCTCGCGCCGCGAAGGCATCGCTGCGCGCTGAGCTACGTTGTCGGCGATCAACTCGGCCGCGACCACAGGCGCCCTGCGAGTCGTGGCCTGAATCGGCCCCCAGCGTCGCTGGTCGTGCAGGCGCGGCAACACACTGGCCCGACGTTGCGCATTCGGCAACGCATCGCACACGTCGGGCGCGCGCAGCGCAGCGATCAACAACATGGCCATTACAACGACAAACCCATGTGACCCGCAGGGAACGTTGCGAATGACGTGAAACCGTCACGAACTACGTGCATCATCTGTCGAAACAGTCGACCAGAATAGCCATGAATCGCAAGACCACCATCCGCATACAGAATCCTTATCTAAAGTTCTCCGCCGCGCACTTCACGATATTCTCGGCAACGAGCCGCGAGCGTCTGCATGGGCATAACTTTCATGTATCGGCCGACATTACGGCCGAAGTTGGCGCCAACGGACTGTGCTTCGACTACAACATCATGAAGCGGCGTATGCATGCGCTTTGTGAACGCCTCGACGAGTACACACTCATTCCCGAAGACTCCCCGCACCTTGCGATCGGCGAGAATGAACAAGAATACGAAGTGACTTTCGATGGTCAGTGCATGCGACTGCTGAAGACAGACACGCTGCTGCTCCCCGTGCGCAATGTGACCGCCGAAGAGCTCTCGCACCTGTTGCTTAAACAGATGCTGGCAGACAATATCGCTGCAAAGCACAAGATCAGTGCGATGAAGGTCAGCGTGGCTTCCAGCCCCGGACAAAACGCCGCGACACATTGGCAACTCGAACGGGGTGTGTTGTGAGCAAAGGCGCGATCGTAACCGGCGCTAGCGCCGGCATTGGTGCGGCAACGGCGACTCTACTGGTTGACCAGGGATATGCGGTCGTCAACGTCGCGCGTCGCCCGGCACCAGATTCACGCGTTCAAAATGTGCTTGCTGATCTTGCTAAGCCGCTGTCGGGCACTAACCTGGCTGACCTCGCGACGGTTTGCGAGCAGCATAATCAGGTCGCGTTGGTCCACTGCGCGGGGCTGCTCACGAGCGATTCCGCGACAGACGTTGATCGAGCGACACTACAGCACGCATTAGCAGTCAACGTCGTGGCGCCGGCCGGCCTGAATGCAGCGTTGATCCCCCGGATGAATCGCGGCTCAAGCATCATATTTGTCGGCTCGACGCTTGGCGACAAAGCCGTTGCTGGCGCTTATAGCTATGTCGCCTGCAAACACGCAGTCAACGGATTGATGCGCGCTACTTGCCAGGATCTGGCGGGTCGGGATATCCACACCGCGGTCGTTAGTCCGGGATTCACGGATACCCAAATGCTGCGTGAACACGTTGGCCACGACGCGACAATCCTCACGTCCATCGCCGCCGGCGTTACCTTTAACCGTTTGGCCACGCCCGTTGAGATTGCCGAAACTATCGCCTTTTGTGCACGCAGCCCTGTGATCAACGGGTCAGTTATCCACGCCAATCTAGGGCAGATCGAACACTAACTCTCGGCAAACGTCGCGATCAGACTGACAGCGACGCCGAGCATGAGCGCCCACGCGTAGGAGGGAAGCTGTTGAACAAGCGTCAACAGGCTTTGCATGTCAGGCTGCCAACCGCCAAGCCCCGCAGTCCCCGGCAGCATATCGACAACAACGACGGTTGCCTGCCACAACCATGGGGCAACCAATACCGCAGCTAACAGGAACGCCAAGAGCGGCATCGCAATACGCGCCCGACGCTGCCATCGAAGCCGGCGACGTAACGCAGCTAGATGGCTGGACACGGATTCCGAAGGAGTTGCCAGCCACTGCTGAAGGTCGCGGTCAAACGCGGCGAGGCGCGACTGCTGCGACGCGGTTGTGGCGTCTTCATTGTTCATGAACCAACCTCCTCGTCGCCCGTGACACTAGGGACTTTACCGTGCCAAGCGGCTTACCGGTGGCCTGGGCAATTTCGCCGTGCGTGAGACCCATACCACGGGACAACAATATAACCGCCCGACTATCGGCGTCCAGTGATGACAACAACGTGTGGATATCGAGTTCGGCAACCGCTGCATTATCCGCCACCGCTTGCGCTACAGGCTCGGCGCGCAGGCCGGTCAATGCACGCCAATAACGGCGTTTACCACGCGCATGTTGCAGGAAAGCGCGATGCGCGATGGCGAATATCCAGCCTCGAAAACGACCACTGCCATCGAACTTATGCAATTGGCGCCAGGCTTGCATCAAGACGTCCTGAGTAAGGTCGTCAGCATCGGCTGGCTGCCTGACAAGACTGGCAAGGTAGCGCTGGATGCGCGCCACATAGGGTGCCACCAAAAGCTCAAACGCTGCGCCATCAGCATCCTGCACGGCGCGCAGTACCAACGCCTGTTCGCGCCTGCGTTCGTCATCACTGGTATCACCGCACATCTCGCGTGTTCAGTCTTTGCGGCCACCCAGTCGATACATCAGCACATAGGCGGCGCCAACCAGCAGCGGGAACAACGCGGCACCCACAAAGACTGGCGTTGCATCATCCTCATCAAGCATCAGGCCGAACCCAACCAGCGCGATCGCAATAGCAAGCAATGTCAGCCCACGGCGCAAGTCGCGCATGTGGCTTGGCGGCGCATCACCGGTCAACGAACGAATCATATCCTCCGACAACGGTTGCCCTTTGTCGATCGCGGCGCGCAAAGTCAGTTGCGTGTCACGGCGGGCGCGAAAACGATAGCGCGCGATGATCGCAATTACGCCAACGATGCTGAGGAAAAAGACAATACCGACCAGTTCACCGGACTCCATTTTATTCTCCAAGTTCAGGATATCTGGCTAGTGTGATGCCGCAATCGCGAATTTGGATGCAAACGCGGACTCAGGGCAGTCGCAAATCAAAGTCGATTACCGCCGGGACATTGGGATCGACCGTATCGACGAAGACCAGTTGACGGATGTCACCCGCGGCGAGCGAGAACGCCATCGGACCAAGCAAAACCGAATCGTCGTCAGAGTTGGTGATGTACAGCACGTAATCACCGGGTGCCCTGATGGATTGCGTCAGATCCAATGAGGGGCCGACGTTGATACCGCGCGGCGTCGCACCCTCAAGCATCTCATCCGGCTCCAAAACAAAGACATCGATCAACTCGGTATTCTGAATCGCATTGAACAAGCCTAACCGTGCCGCGTCGGTCAGCGGGCGACGGTTACGTGGGGAACTCGCCACGCCGAGCGTGTCGTCAGCTTGTGCGCCGGTTATCACCAGGAGATTGGTACTTGCGTCCGAAAAACTGGCGTCGTCGGAAGTCAGCTCAGTACCGGGCTGCCCAGTCGGCGTGGAAATCAGCGTCACCTCGGTTGCATCATCTGCCTCGGGAATCACCAGAACATCGGAGATCATGCCAAACGTCAAATTGCTGACAACAGGCGTGCCGAGGGTATCGCCCACGAAAACATCCACTGCTGGAGACGGCTGTGACGCATGGATAAATTGCAATTGTGTTGGCGCAGTCTGATCGACCAGGCGCGCGCCATTGAGATCGCCGCTAATCACAAAGGCGTACTCGCCCGTGGTCTCGTCTGCGGCGTCATAGAGATTAACCAGCGACGTGTCGCCGGCCAATAGCGTCAGCGCTTGACTGCGGATTAGGATATCCGCGGGATCGCCAGCGCGTGTGGCAACGAACTCAACCTCGCTCGCCTCAACTTCCGTGATACCGCTAAAGCTATCTGAGTCTAGCGCGCTGGCGAGCGGCATCGCCGCCGCCGGGTCGAAGCCTGGTGCGCCAACATAGATATCAATACTGCCGATCTGTGTCGACAGATTGCCGAACCATAGCTCCAGCACGCTGCCGCCGGCATCAAACACACGCGTCGTTTGCTCGAGAATACGCAATGTCGGTGCACTGGTTGTACCGCCAAGTACGAAGGTATAGTTCTGCCCTGGTCGCACCGAGAGCTCCGCCGTCGCCAAACGCGTTCGTTCGCCAGTAACGGGGCTCGTGAAATCGAAATTAAAGTCGTAGACCAAGCTATCGAACACGGTGAACGGCGTTGCCGTCTGGTACGTCGCGTTGCCGATAGATACTTCTTCGATCAGAAACGCCACGTCACTCAGACCGGCAATCGCATGGATACCGCGAATCGCGCCTTCGCCGTCTGGCTCATCGGGCGTATCGGTGCATCCGGCCATCGCGAGCCCTGCGGTTGCGGCAACGAGGTACAGCGAGCGCTTGACCAATCCTGAGGCGCGGGCCATCAATTGCAGCCATGCGAAAGAGTGAGAAACGTTGAGCATTAACCTGGCCATGTTGCGTCCTTCAGAATTTCTACGTCGCTCTGCCGATGACCACCTTGCGGCCGGCAAGTTCACCCGCGGCGCACATTTGCAGAGCCACCTGCCAGAAGTCACCTTATGGTGAATCCTCTCGCTAGCGCTGGGCGGGCACTATACCATTCACGCGGCCGGTTTTGGCGCCTGGGAGCGCCTCACACCTTTGGGCAATAGGGCTTTTGCGTTAGCTGTCGGTTACAATATGCTGATGCCTGACGACATACCCTCACAATCGATCGCGGAACCACAATTGCTGACGCCCGAAAGCACCGAGTTGCGCCGCGCACTAGGCCAGTTTGCGACAGGGGTCTGCATTGTGAGTGCACCGCCAATCGCCGACGAAGCCGACCCATTTGCGATTACGGTGAGCTCGTTTGCATCCGTGTCGCTCACACCGCCAATGATTCTGTGGTGCGTGCAAAAACTGTCGACGACCTATCAGTTGTGGATGGATAGCCCACAATTTGGCGTCAGCGTGCTTAACGCCAACCAGCGCGATCTGTGCGACCGCTATGCCGTTCGCGGCAACCACGCCATGCATGAGCCTTCGGATTACCGGCTATCAGCACGGGGTACGCCGCTGATTCCAGATGCTGTGGCCACATTTGACTGCCAGGTGAATGCGATTCACGATGCGGGCGACCATTCACTGATTCTGGCTGATGTGCTGGCCTTCGACGCCGACGAGTCGACGGCGCCACTGATCTACGTCCGAGGTGGCATTCATGGATAGGCGTCAATTGTTGCAATGCATGCTGGCTGGCACGCTAGGCGCTGTCGCCGGGTGCTCGCGCAAGATTGATGCGGCCACGCCAGCCGACCTTGCACGTCTGGACTGCATCGCCCAATCCGATCTTGTGGTGAGTGGCGCTCTGTCTGCCGGCGAATTGACTGCGGCCGCTATTGACCGAATCAATGCAGTCAACCCGAAACTCAATGCCGTTATCTATCAAGACCCAGAGCGTGCGATGGCACGCGCCGCCACTGCCAAAGGGCCGCTGGCAGGGGTGCCTTATCTCATCAAAGACCTCAATGCCTATCGGGATATGCCGCTGACGCGCGGCTCAAAACTTTTTGCCGAATTGGTCGCTGATAGCCAGACGCCGTTTACGGACCGCATTGACGACACCGGTCTGGTTGTGATCGGAAAGACCAATACACCCGAATTCGGCCTGCTACCGTCTACCGAGCCGTTATTACATGGCGCGACTCGCAACCCGTGGAATCTGGATCACACACCGGGTGGCTCCAGTGGCGGCGCCGCGGCGGCAGTCGCTGCGCGCCTGGTTCCGGCGGCCCAGGCCAGCGATGGCGGCGGGTCCATTCGTATTCCGGCGTCGCAGTGTGGGTTGGTCGGCCTTAAACCCAGCATCGGACGGTTCCCGGACCAGGGACATGGCGATCAACCCTGGCCGATATCGGTGAAGCACGCCCTCACACTGAGCGTACGTGACAGCGCGTTGCTGCTCGCACTCACCGAAACCACGCGCAATGGGCAACTGCTGCCCGTCGGATTTGTCGAGCGCGAGAAAACCCAGCCGCTCAAGATTGCGCTGAGCCTGACAACTATTGCCGGTAATGCCGATGACGACGTCGTCGCCGCCATTCAACGCACGGCCGAGCAACTCGACGCTTTGGGGCATACCATCGTCCCGGTGGAAGAGACCCCTTTGCAGGATGAGGGGTTTAGCCGCGACTTCCTCGTGCTATGGGCATCAGGCGCTTATTCGGCGGCAGAATTTGTGCGCGAGAAAACCGGTAGCCCAGCTGAGCAAACTGGCTTGCTCGAACCCGCCACGACCTCTCTGGCTTCGCTGTTTTCGAGCATGCCGGCGGGCGCACTGGATGCTGCTCTGCAAGGAATCTCGGCCTACCAACAGCGTGTCTTTGCGTTCATGGACAATTACGATGCGTGGCTGACACCGGTGACGGCGAGCGCCGCACCGCAAATTGGTTTCATGGCGCCTGACCTTGACTACGATACGCTGATGGAGCGTGTGACACGCTTCGCCGCCTATACCCCTACCCATAATGCGGCCGGTACGCCAGCGATATCTGTTCCGGCCGGGCTCAACGCGGCCGGCCTGCCCATCGGCGCGCAGCTCTCCGCACCAATGGGCCAGGAAGCCCGGTTACTGCAACTGGCCTACCAACTCGAAGCGGCCGAGCCGTGGGCTGACACGCTGCCGCCGGTGCATGCATGAGCACGGATTCACCCGACAATATTCGTGCCCTGCATGCGCCACGCCGCGAGATTCGGTTTGGCTGGCAGCTCGGTGAGTACGTCCTGCGCTACGATGACACAACGTTGCATGTTGAATGGTCAGTCAAAGGTCAACGACGGGTCACACGGCACGACCTGCTGCTGCTGAGCCCGCTGTACATCGAGGATTCGACGCAGCTCGATAGCCTGCTACCTACCGCCCAGAAAACGGCACTGTTTTCTGCTGCAACACTGATTATCTGGTTTTCGGACATTAATGCCATGGTGCCGTTGCTTGCGCCTGCGTTGGCAATCATGAGCGCCGGCTGGCTCGCTCGCTTGATCAGCGAAGCACGCGTTCGTGGCGCGCGTACTGTGATTTGCGAATCTGGCGGCGAGGAAGTCATTGATATACCGCATGATCGTGTGAACGAAGACCAGCGGCTCGGCTTCGAGGCGGGCCTGAAGAAGGCGATCGAGACCGTGCATAAGCAATGGCGCGACGGCGAAATCTAGCCGCAGCGAGCTCAAATTGTTGACAGAATTTCGCTTTCTTGCGAAAATTCGCGTCGTTTTTGCGAATTTTTTCGCAAATTGTTGACATCTTCAACCCTTGTGAGGCCCGCCTTGGCCGCGAATGGCTCAAGCATCCCGCCGACGACGCTGTCGGATCAAGTTCTGGAAACCCTGCAAGCAGCCATTGTCGAGGGTGAGCTAGAGCCCGGGCAGCGCCTGCGGGAACCAGATCTATCGAAACGTTTCGGCGTAAGCCGAGGACCGTTGCGCGAAGCCTTGCGACGGCTTGAATCACGCAGGCTGATCACAACAGCGCCCAATACCGGTGCCCGAGTTGTGGCGCTGTCCAAGACGCAGTTGTTGGCGCTATACGATGTGCGCGAGGCGCTGGAAGGCATGACCTGCCGTCTGGCAGCCGAGAACATTTCCGAGGAAGACCTGGCCGGGCTCTCGACATTGCTCGACCAGCATGAGACGGAACTTGAGCGTCAGGATGGGCGGGATTATTTCCGCCAAGAGGGCGATCTTGATTTTCACTTTCGCATCGCAATGGCATGCGGCAATTCGATGCTGAGCACCATCCTGTGCACTGATCATTATCAACTCATGCGGCTGTATCGCTACAAGTTCTCGGCATCGCCAGGTCGCCCGGCGCGCGCATTGCGCGAGCACCGGCGCATCCTCGAGGCCCTGTATGAGCGCGACGGCGAACTGGCCGAGATTCTCATGCGACGACACATCCGCCATGCGCGCGACAACGTGGCAACACTCACCGAAGCTGACGTCGAAACGCCAGCGGCAAATGCAAGGAACCACCCATGACCATCAACTCAGCCGGCCTGCGCTTTCGCGCGGCACTCGACGCCGAAAGACCACTGCAAATCGTTGGCACGATTAATGCCTATACGGCCATGATGGCAGCACAAACTGGCTACCGCGCCATCTATCTGTCCGGAGCGGGCGTCGCCAATGCCTCGTACGGCCTGCCTGATCTTGGTATGACATCGCTTGAGAACGTAGTCGAGGATGCAGCGCGGATCACCGGCGCCACCGAGACACCCTTGCTGGTCGATATCGATACTGGTTGGGGCGGCGCATTTAACATTGCACGAACCGTGCGGGAGATGACCCGCGCAGGTGTCGCCGCAGTGCATATCGAGGATCAGGTCGGACAAAAGCGTTGCGGTCACCGTCCTAACAAGGAACTGGTCTCGCAAGCGGAGATGGTGGATCGCATCAAGGCCGCCGTCGATGCGAAGACCGACGATAACTTTGTGGTGATGGCGCGTACGGACTCCCTTGCTGTTGAGGGCATGGAACCGATGCTCGAGCGGATCAAGGCGTATGAGGAAGCCGGTGCCGATGCCATCTTTGCCGAAGCGATGACAGAGATCGGCATGTA
>JBCCCC010000081.1:0-14389 GCA_039033695.1 Pseudomonadota bacterium
CCAGCTGATGCAGCGCGGCGCTCATGTCGCAACTTTGCGCGCCGCTGATGGCGAGGCGCGCGATGTGTTGATTGAACCAGTGGACAAGGCACCGCTCAATCTGATTATTTTTGGCGGCGGCCATGTCGGCCGCGCATGCACGGAGGTGTTCGCCACGCTGGATGCCAACATTACCGTTGTCGACAGTCGCCACGAGTACATTGACCACGCGTGGCCCGCCGCGGTCACCGCCATGTATGCGCAACAGCCTGAAGACTTTGTCGCGCTGGCACCGTCGCAGGCCTATTTTCTCGTCATGACGCATGATCATGCGCTCGACCTTCGACTTTGCCACGCCATTCTTGCTCGCCGCGATCGTGCCTTTTGCGGGCTGATCGGGTCGCGATCCAAGCAGCGACGCTTCGAGAAACGCTTGCGCGCCATGGGTATTGACGACGCAACGCTTGCGACACTGACCTGCCCCATCGGCATCCCGACGATCGCCGGCAAGCAGCCCGGGCAAATCGCCATTGCCACCGCAGCGCAAATACTTGAGCATGCACAAGCCGTTGCTGCCAGCAATACCGCACCCTTGCGGTTGACGGCTGGCGGCAACCCCACGCGACCTCAAGGCTGATTCATGGAAAGTTATATTGTCGAATGGCTAAGCCTGCTCGGGCGCTGGCTGCATTTTATTGTTGGCATCGCCTGGATTGGCTCGTCGTTCTACTTCGTCTGGCTCGACAATCACCTGCAATCGCCAGTCGAGCCCGCCGACCGCGACAAAGGCGTTGGCGGAGAGCTCTGGTCGGTACATGGTGGCGGCTTCTACCACGCGCAAAAATATGCGGTCGCACCCGCCAAGCTGCCCGAAACACTGCACTGGTTCAAATGGGAGGCCTACACGACGTGGATGTCGGGCATGTTCCTGCTCGCGTTAATCTACTGGTATGGCGCTGAGATCTATCTGATCGATTCGAGCGTCGCAGAGCTATCACAGGCTGCAGCGATTGCCATTGGCGCCGCCTATATCGTCGTGGGCTGGCTGGTTTACGACGGCGTGTGCCGCTCACCTATCGCGCGCAATGACACCTTGCTTAGCGTTGTCCTATTTGCGCTGTTGATTCTGGCCGCCTGGAGTCTGTGCGAGCTGTTCAGTGGGCGCGGCGCCTATATCCACTATGGCGCGCTGATTGGCACGATCATGGTTGGCAATGTGTTCTTCATTATCATCCCTGGGCAACGCAGGATGGTGCAGGCCACTGAACGTGGCGACCCGGTTGATCCGCGCGACGGCATTCGCGCCAAGCAACGCTCTGTTCATAACACCTATTTCACCCTGCCGATCCTGTTCGTCATGATCAGCAATCACTATGCGATGACTTATGGGCATGCGTGGAACTGGCTCATCCTGATTGGCATGACGGTGGCAGGCGCTTTGATCCGCGTCTACTTTGTCGCTCGTCACAAAGGCAACGCATCCGTGCTGCCGCTGATCGCGGCGTTGGTGGTGTTAGGTGGCATCGCGGCGGCCATCGCACCGCGGCAAACCGCGACAACACAAGTGACAGACACGGTCAGCCTCGAGATCATCAACGAAGACAACACCGGCGCGGACTTTGACGATGTCATGGCGATTGTGCAGGCGCGCTGCACTGGTTGCCATGCGGCAGCGCCGACCTATCCCGGGTTCCTGGCGCCCCCTGCTGGCGTCATCTTGGAAACGGCGGAGCAAGTTACCCGTCAGGCAGAGACGATTCACCAACAAAGCGTTGCGTCACGCATCATGCCAATTGGGAACCTGACCAATATGCGCGAAGAAGAACGCGCATTGCTGGGGCAGTGGTTTGCAGATGGTGCAAGCAGTGATTGGAACCTGAGCCGCTGAGTGAGACACTGTAGTCCGCAACGATTGTGGATCAGTACGAGATAATGACGCGCTATCCGAGAGACTTGATTGGCTACGCTGACCAACCGCCATTCGCGGATTGGCCTGGTGCCGCACGCCTGGCGCTGCAGTTTGTCGTCAACTACGAGGAAGGCGCTGAGAACTGCGTCCTGCACGGCGATACTGCATCCGAGGCGTTCCTGTCCGAAATTGTCGGTGCCGAGCCGTTTGAAAACGCGCGACACATGAATATGGAGTCGATGTACGAGTACGGTGCCCGGGCTGGCTTCTGGCGGCTGCACCGCCTGTTTACCGAGCGCCGCATGCCGGTCACGGTGTTTGGCGTTGCGATGGCGCTGCAACGCAACCCGGCTGTCGTCGCGGCGATGCAATCGGCCGACTGGGAAATCGCAAGCCACGGCTATCGCTGGATCGACTACCAATGGATTGATGCGGACACCGAGCGCACACACCTATTGAAAGCCATCGAGATACATCGTGAGGTGACCGGTCAGGTACCGCTCGGATGGTATCTCGGCCGCTGTGGACCCAACAGTCATCGGCTGGCGGCGGAGCTTGGCAATTTTCGTTACAACGCCGACACCTATGCAGATGATCTACCGTATTGGGACTTGTCGTTCGACACACCGCAGTTGATGGTGCCCTACACGCTGGACGCGAATGACATGCGCTTTGCCACGAGCCAGGGCTTCAACAGCGGCGATCAGTTCTTCACCTATTTGAAAGACAGCTTCGATTGCCTGTATAGCGAGGGCGCGAGCACGCCGAAAATGATGTCCGTGGGATTGCACTGCCGCCTTGCCGGCAAACCAGGTCGCGCGGAAGCATTGGCGCGATTCCTCGACTATGTGCGCCAACACAACGATGTCTGGGTTTGCCGGCGCATTGACATCGCCGAGCATTGGCGGCGCGAGCATCCCGCACCACAGGCGAACTAACGATGTCAGCCGTTACCGATTTGTTTCAGCCCCTGCCACGCGACATGCCGCGTGATGCGTTCATGCAGTTGTTCGGCGGTGTGTACGAGCACTCGCCCTGGGTCGCAGAAGGTGTCTGGCGAGACGGTCTACGTGAACGCCATGACGATGTCGACGGCCTAGCCGCTGCAATGACAGAAGTCGTCAATGCAACCAACATGACAAAACGCATGGCACTGATCAAGGCGCACCCTGATCTGGCCGGGCGCGCCGCCATCGCCGGTGAGCTGACGGCAGAATCCAGCAGTGAGCAAGCGAGCGCGGGTATTGACCAATGCACGCCCGCCGAGTTCGAGCGCTTCACCAAGCTCAATACCCACTACAAACGACGCTTTGGTATGCCATTCATCATGGCCGTGCGCGGCAGCAACCGACACGATATTCTGGCAGCGTTCGAGCAACGAATCGACAATGACCCTTCCACGGAGTTCACACACGCCATGAATGAGATACACAAGATTGCCCGCCTGCGCCTGGCAGCCATCGCAGAGGCGCAGCGCGAGGAGCGCATTTGATGGGGACACCGGTCAGCCAGCCACTGTTCGGCGATGCCATTGACCTGGCCCAACCCAGGCTCGGCTCCGAAGTCGTATTCGCAACCGATGATTTTTTCGCCGACAAGTCGCGCCTGATTTCTCCGGGCGAGCCGGTGTGGATAGACGACAAATACGACGACTATGGCAAATGGATGGACGGCTGGGAAAGCCGCCGCAAACGCGACGAAGGTCACGACTACTGCATTGTCAAACTGGGCGTACCGGGCGTTATCTTTGGTGTAGTTGTCGATACACGATTCTTCACAGGCAACTTCCCGCCGCATGCCTCGCTGGAAGCATGCGTCAGCCATGACAAGATTCCCGACGACAGCACCGACTGGGTCGAGATCGTTTCCAAGCAAGCTCTGAAGGGCGATAATCGTCAACACTTCAGAGTTGAAAATGACACGCAGTTCACCCACGTACGCCTGCACATCTACCCGGATGGCGGTATCGCGCGCTTGCGCATCTATGGCGAGATACAACCCGACTGGTCACGCTTCGACCCGTTGGTACCCATCGACTTGCTGTCACTGCAACACGGTGGCCGCGCGCTGGCTTGCAACGATGAACACTATGGCAGTATGCGCAACCTCAACGCGCCCGGTCGCGGCGTCAATATGGGCGATGGCTGGGAAACTGCGAGACGGCGCACGCCGGGCAATGACTGGGTTGTCATGGCACTTGGCCACCCTGGCACGATCGAGGCCATCGAAGTGGACACCGCACACTTCAAAGGTAACTACCCGGACCGGGTGATGCTGCAGGCCACCCTCGTGCCAGCCGGCGAATCACCTGACATCGATTCCAGCGATCAATGGCCGATCCTGTTGGGCGAGCATAAGTTGTCGATGGATACACAGCACTATTTTATTGACGACATCAACGACATCGGGCCGATCTCGCACGTGCGCATGAATATCTACCCCGATGGAGGCATCAGCCGATTACGCATTATTGGGCGTTTGTATCAACCGACAGACTGAGTGGAGCGAGGCAAAACGTTGCGGCGCACAAAGGACACGAACATTGCGTTCTACCGAGCAGTAGGCGCAACATGTCGACTGCAGGGTTGTACAAGCGCCGGTCGTGATGGCACAGGGAGACGTGACAATGCCTGATGAGCTCGTACTGCAGCCTCTCACATCCGCAGCATTTGCCCCGTTCGGCGATGTTATCGAACGCCGCGCATCGCAACACTGCAGCATGAACGGCGCGACGTTCGAACGCTTTGGGCAACTCGCGGATATTGACGTGGGTGATCGCGAGCACACCAATATCAGCATCGTTGATTGCGCCGTTGTTAGCACCCTACCCCATCGCATTGAGATGCTGGAACGACACCCGAATGCAAGCCAGGCATTCATACCACTCGATCAACAACCATTCGTTGTTGTGGTCGCGCCAGCCGATGACCAGCCAAACCTGTCGGCATTGCGCGCGTTTCGCAGCGATGGCCATCAGGGGTTCAATATGCGACGTGGTATTTGGCATATGCCATTGATCGGTTTCCAGCCTGGGCAGAGCTTTCTGATCATCGATCGTGTGGACCCGGAAAACTGCGATGAGTTTGCGCTGCCCTCACCGATCCTATTACGCGAGGCGCAATGAGCACCCGGGCCATTCGCGGTTGTATATTGCACTGCCTGTCCGACCCGGGTGAGCATGGCGACCCGGCCGCTGTCGAGTATTTTGACGATGGCATGATGTTGATCGACAACGGGCGTATTGTGTCCATCGGGCCAGCACAGGCTGTCTCGGCAACGTTAGGCGAAGATATCCCGGTCACACACTACCAGTCCGAGTTGATCATGCCGGGCATGATCGATTGCCATGTGCACTTCCCGCAAACCGACATCATTGCGTCTTACGGCGCGCAGCTGCTGGACTGGCTCAATACTTATACGTTCCCCGCCGAAGCCAAGTTCGCTGACAAGGCTTTGGCGGATGAGACCGCTGCATTCTTTCTGGATGAGCTGTTACGCAACGGCACCACAAGCGCGCTGGTGTTTGCCACCGTACATCCGCAATCGGCAGATGCGCTGTTTGAAGCCGCCGCACAACGCAACATGCGAATCGCCGCCGGTAAAGTGTTGATGGATCGGCATTGCCCGGACTATCTGCAGGACACGGCCGTCAGCGGCTACCGCGAGAGCAGGGACTTGCTCGAGCGCTGGCACGGCAATGGTCGGGCGTACTATGCCATCACGCCACGTTTTGCGCCTACGAGCTCACCACAACAATTGGCGGCCGCCGGCAAGCTGGCCGCCGAGTTTCCGGACACACTGGTACACACCCACCTTGCGGAGAATCTCGACGAGGTACGTTGGGTAGCCGAACTGTTCCCGGAAGCTCGCAGCTATCTTGACGTGTATGCGCGTGCTCAGCTTTTGCGCGAGCGCTCTGTGTTCGCCCACTGCATTCACTTGGACGATGCCGACCATCATCAGATGGCCAACGCCGGCGCGGCGATGGCATTTTGCCCGACCTCAAATCTGTTTTTGGGCAGTGGCCTGTTCGACCTGGCGCGCGCCCGCGCGCATGAGATTCGGGTTGGTTTGGGTACCGATGTCGGCGGCGGCACGAGCTTCAGTTTGCTGCGAACCGCTGGTGAAGCATACAAGGTGCTACAACTTGGCAAGCAGTCTCTGCCGAGCTTTCGAGCACTGTGGCTGGCGACGCTGGGTGGCGCCGAAGCGCTTTACATGGATGATCGTATTGGTAACTTCAAGCCCGGCAAAGAAGCTGACTTTATCGTCGTTGATTGCGAGTCAACTGAACTGCTCAAACGTCGGCACCGTGCAACGCAAACATTGGATGAAGCCCTGTTCGTGCAACTGATGCTGGCAGATGATCGGGCCATTGCAGCCACCTACGTCATGGGCGAGCTTGCCTGGGCCAACGTGCCCGATTGAATGGCAGCCGCAACGATTTCGTCGACGGTTTGTACTGAATCCACTGTAATCCGTTTGCAGGGAAGCGTTGACATCCATTCCTGATGAATAGCTCGACAGCGGACACCACCCGTTGCGTCATCATACCGCCTTGCCCATGCCATAAATTCCAGATGTGCTTGCCTCATATCACCGCCTGGGTCGATTCGCGGCCCATATCGCCCCACCTCGCGACGGCGCAGCCGTTCCATCCTTATGGCCGCATCCAGCTCAACGAATATGGCGAGCGTGAATTTCTCAATCAGCGATCCACCCCAGCTCACGATCGAGCCCGACAAAACCCATTCATCAATCCCGTGTGTCGCCTCAGCGATCATGCGAAGACGCTCTGCGGGTAAATTCTTAACCTTGAACGGAGGCTCCGTCTGCTTCCAATAAAAGCTATCAACATCCAGATGCGCTATGCCCAACTGTGCCGAAAGTGCTGCTCCTAAGGTCGTCGTCCCCGACCCCGAGGCTCCAAAGACATGAATGCGGGCTGGTCTATCCATGCGGCCACACACCGATGCGCCGCTGGCTGGATTGTTTAGATCTCAAGCTCAATAGCCTCTTCCTCGAACATGCGTTTCAGATCATTGAATCCCTCTAACTCCAGCAATAGCTGAGTTCTTTGCGACCGGGCAGTCTCCTGCCAGCTCTGCCCACTTAGCGCGCCAGTCATCGCATAGAGCAAATTCAAACTTGGATTAAGCCCTAGCTTTCTCAGCATCAGGAACCCTCGAACAGGACCAACCCGCGCCAGGTCGCTTTCGTCGACGATCCCGACTTTCGCAAGCATCTTTTCAGATTGTGGGCCGAGCCCAGGCAGATCGCGGAGTCGAGTCATTGGCATAGATTCCCTTAGGTTGGGCCCTAAAGTATAGCTGCGCTTTCGTGCCAAGCACGGAATTGAGACCGGTAGATCCGATGACACCAACAAAGCCTCAGGTGTAGAAATCGCTTAGGTGGCTTGCGCCGCGAATCATCGTGGTTTCGAGCCATGTCAGCCTTGCGTCTATTGCCTGACCGGGGTCAGCCTCGCAACGCCTCTCAGCTGCAATTGACGCTGGCGGCGCTTTGGCGGCAGCCGAAGAACTCGCTGGGTCAAGCGTCTGCTTCAGTGCCTGGTTAGGCCGCGCTTCGCTTATACCTCAAGTCACATCGTATCGAATGGCAGCTTGCGGCCATACGCGGACTCACAGTCTCTCAGCTCAGCAATGCCGGAATAACATGCAGTACAACGTCTGTAGCGAAATGAGCCGTTATTGCGGCGATGATGCCGTGTTTCCAATAAAACCAACCGAAAGCGATGCCCACCAAGGTATTGCCCAGCATAGTTGCAGCTATTCCGATTGATGTTGCTGCGCCGGCAGCCGCTAGTTGCGGCAAATGAATCGCTGCGAAAGCAAGCGCTGACACTACGATCGCAGTCCAGGTAATTCGTGGTGTCAATTCATGCTGCCCCAGAACTCGAACCAAGACCCAAGCGAGGATCGTCATCACGCCAAGTCGGAGCCAGACTTCCTCGCCGACAGCCGCGCTAATAGAAACAAGAAGGCCGCCAACTGCTCCTCGATGACCCAACTCGGGTAACTCTGGAGGCAAGAATTCTACAGTTGCAAGGCGTAATAGCCAAAGGAAAAAGCCAAGAGAGAGCCCTATGCCAGCGGCCTGCACCATGGCCCTCGCGAGCTGCCGAAAGACGCCCGGTCTTCGCATGAGCAGCGAAGTCAGCAACGGCGCGCCCAACCCGATTTTTGAGCCCAGAAATAGTCCAAGCGCTGCAAGTGGTGTAGAAATCAACAGCAATGCAATCGCGCTGGGCAAAAAGATATCTGCGAAGCTTTTGTCCGATGTAAACGAGACGCTAAACAGCTGGGTTACAACAGTCAGCGATACTAGAATAACGAGTGGCAACCAGAAGGACTGTACCTTACTGGCGTCTTGTTCTGTCGAATCGATCTCTTGGCGCTCCTGTTCTGAATGTCTGCTATGGGTCACTAGCGACTACCTCGATTTCGTGCCGAGCGCGAGCTTGCGAAAGAAAGACCCGCCGGTAACATAGTGTCTGCTGCAGTGACTGGTTAGGTTGTATCATAACTCGCCAAGCGACTCCCTGAGACGAGCGCGAATTTCATCCACCTTCTTGGAAAGCTCGCGATACCGCTCAGCATCTTCAGTGCCTTCGACGAGCTGGTTATTATTCCTTTTCAGAATTTCTGTAATCTCCGGATTAATTCTCTGGTACTCAGGGTCATTGACCAATAGGTGATAACGAGAAAGCTGACTCAACCGAAACTCGATGTACTTTGCAACTAGTTGCCGATAACCCTCGTAGCTTGGCGCTGATGCATACTGCCACCCGGGTTCATAGCTCTTTAGGTCGTCCGGCGACCATTGGGACAATCCTTCCACAAGAGACTGATACGTTTCCTGATCAGTAAACACGCGCTCAGGACCCGAACCTCCCATCTCGTAGTAGAAGCGACGGTAGAGCTCGGCCATAGCAGCTGTGTCAGCCTCTCCTTGTGCCGGAAACGCCTCCAGATCAGTTAACGCTCTCACCTGCCCGACGTACATCAACAAAACGGCCTTGGTCAGATCTTTACACTGTAGGGCATAGTCGAAGAGTTGATGTGGCGTTGCGGTCGTGATGCGCTCGATGCCTTCACAAGCGCTAGCGCTGGCGGGTCGAGAGAAGAGCACTAACGCGATAAGAGCCGCGGCCAGCCATGGGTAGGTTCGAGCGGCATAGTGCCAGTATTGAGTTGCGCGAACATGACTGGCGCGGGTCTTGGCACTGCAAGCGCTATGACAGTTGTTTCCTGTCAGCTTCAAAATCTTGCTATGCATTGCCCTTTCCATCTGATGAATCTCGATTCTTGGCGCTACTACTCGGCCGCGCATTGGCTCGGATTTCTGATCGGCTGAAGAACTCGCTTGGAATAATAAACCAGATGATTCCGCCCAATAAGAACAGCCACCCAAATACACTTGAGGGATTCTCGGAAAGCACGGCCATTCCAAGAAGCAATAATGCCAGGCTTGGGGCAATCAACCACATAGATAGACTCCGTCGAGATCGGCGATCACTTCCAACACGGTCGACGTATAACGCCAGGGGTGAGCAGCGATTGAGGCTGGCGCGGGCTTGGCGGCAGCCAAGGTCGCTACAGGGTTAAGCGTTTGCTGCAGTGACTTGTCAGGTCGCGATCTAGAGATGATATCCGCCAGCATCAAGGAACAACTTCTGGATGTCCTGCGAAAGGAATTCAAGATCCTCCTTCAGCTTATCGAGATCTGCAATATCCGGTTCTTCAAAAGGTCTTCCTTTTCTATCCGTCGGATACCGGAATCGCTCGAGTCTATCTTGCCGTGTCGGCTTTACTTGAGAATCCAAGTCAGGAAATAGCGGTAGGGTCTCTGGAGGATCATCGTCTTGAAACTGTTCAATGTAAGTCGGCACCCGAAGCTTCCGCGGCGGCCTTAGGCGGTCGAACTCAACTCGGAGTGCACGGATGTCATGAGTCCTAAGATAATTTCCCGTTGATTCGAGCAATGTAAATCTTATAGCTTGCTCGATGGCGAGATGCGCAATATGAATTACGACTCGATAGTCATAGATGCTTCGCTGACGGCTATCTTCAATATGAAGCTCGCACAAGCTTAGTGCGTTCTGCGCATAGGTGATGGCGTACCAACCGAAGTGGCGCTTCTCTATCTGACTCATGTGGGCTTGCAGACTGGGTTCCATAGCGACCTAACACTCATGTTCAGCTGCACGGATGCAGCTGGCTGACGTAGCTCTTACGGAAGCATGAGGTGTGACAGATGCCCCGTGTCTGCTGCAATGACTTGTTAGGTCGCATCGTTCGCGAGGCGCCAAAACTGAGAACTAGCAGCATGAAGTTGCTCGTCGAGCATATCCCATGCAAAACTTGCACTCCTTACAATGATATTAAGTAGCTCGACCATATCCTGAATACAACGGATGGAGTGTTTCAAGTCTCCCCACTTCAGTCCTAATTCACCTATATCAATCGGCCTGTATGCGCCATCTGTAAATCTAAGGTCTGCATGAGCGGAGACCTTATTGCGTACGGTTGAGAACGAGGCCAGTACTTTCGAGGCCCGAAAATCTGTCCAAAGTCCAAGCGCCTCGTCGTATCGCTCCTTAAACTCTCGTTGCAACCGTTGACGCTCGACCTCATGAGACCGCCGCAGAGCCGTCTTAACTTCGGGTTCTAGTTCCTTATGCTCGAAGAGCGCCTCACGTGTTGAATAGTCGCCACAGAGTACTTCACGGACTGTCGTGTCCTCTAACGTTTCGAATATCGACTGTATACTCGGGGAACTGGAGTATCTATCAAGGCAAATTTTCGCGATCTCTTGCGCGCAGGACAAAAACATCGAAACACGAAGAATTCGAAATCCGTGCGCACGATCTGTGGAGCCGAAAGCAGTGACGACTGCCTCGTCAAAAACCAGTGGATCAAGCATTGCATAACGTTCGCGCAACACGATAGCTAAATCCAATACGTGCGCGGTATGGGCTCGAAGCTTTTCAATTTGATTCGGCATATCCTACGTGCGACCTAACGCCGGGGCTCAGCTGCGATTGACGCTGGCGCGGGCTTGGCGGCAGCCCAGGTCGCGACAGGGTCAATCGCAGCTGCAGTGACTTGTTAGATCTCATCGTTTGAATTGAAGATCCGATTCAGCCCACTAAGAAGGTCATCCAAGCCATTGCTATAGCTTTCGCGAAAGTCTGCGTACTTCTTAAACTTCAAAAACTCTGGGATCTCGCAGTTTCCCAAGAGTACTGGGAGCACCTGTATCTGGCCCGAAGTCACTTCATCCCAGTACTTCGCATGCCACTCAGTCTCAACCCACCGAGATTCGACAGAATTCTCAGACAACGCAACAATAACAACCTCAGCGTCCTTCACGCCCTTCGAGATGCTCTTCGGAATAGACTGGCCGACAGAGATATGCGCCTCGTCAAACCAAGGCCTGTAGCCCGCCTCGATTAAGTCCGCATACAACCATCGAATCGTCGCTTTGTCCGCGGACGAGTGAGAAAGAAAAACACTCTGTCCTTGTCCAGTGTTTTGATATCGGGCTGATACAACTCGACTGACAAGCTCTGCCTCTACTAGATGTAACTCGTAGAGCAACTCCACGCGTTCATCTTGATCAATCTGAAACCCATACTTGGCTTCATAGGTGAAGCTAAGGCGGTCGTGCAGAGCTTCCTGCCTAAGGAAGAGGTCCTCCATACTCGCCGGGCGCATCTGGCTATACGGGACGTGGTACCACCCGGTAGATAACAGATAGGAACCAAAGTGAACGACCGCAACGGGCTCGCCCTCGACCTCATCGTCATCTTCGACTAAGTCCCAGTCTAAGTCCTCCGGAAACTCGGTATCGTCGTCCTCATATAGTCCTATTCGGCCAACGTGGTCGCCGCCGATGACTGCTACAACACCATATGAGAGATTCGGTGAAGTCATAGCCTCGCCCGAGATCTAACGCCGATGCTCAGCAGCGATTGAGGCTGACGACAGCTCGGCGATAGCCGAGATGGCGGCAGGGTCAAACGTCTGCTGCAGTGACTTGTTAGGCTGCATTTGCGTTGTCATCATCCCTCGTTTTCGAGTCGGTGCCAGGCTCCTGCCTCGCTGTCCCAAGCCCATTGGCCAACCGGCTCATCTATGAGTTCCACGAGCGTACTGTCGAGGTTAAGGACGCTGCCAACCGCGATGTAATTTGTATTGCTCGCGTCGTCCATGTATTCCTCGGACTCATCCCCCGCAAGGAACCGCCACCCTGAGTCGTCCTCGCGGTCTGGAGCTTCCCGGTAAACGTATCCTACCTTTACTCGGTCTTTCATTATGCGATCCGTTACGAAACATCGTTGAAAGTAGCGCTCAAAGTCGGCCGAAGTAGGATCAAATATATCCGTATCGACAATGTGATTCGGCGCGAACTCCAACGAGTCACCGTGACTAATACCAGTCATATATTTTGGCTCGTTGTCGAGAAGACCTCGAAAAAGCGTTCCGTTTCGCTCCCTTACATCGACCCACATTCGCTCTGCTCGGGGCGCTTCGGGGTCATCCGAATCAAACACGAAGATAAGCTTCACCTGATTGCCGGGTGCCAGTTTCGCAATGATTGCGTCAGACGGAAGCCAGAAAGTATATGGGGCCTGCTCAGCGATAGCCGATGCATCTTCTAGCCACCACCGCTGTTTCGATTGGTCTGACATGTATCTCGCGGAGACCTCCCTATGCAGCCTAACGCCGATTTAAGTTTCGAATACACGGGCAGCCGACAGAACACCAAAAAGAAAGCATCCATAGGAAGAAATCACGAGGACCATGGCAAGGATGTTAAACGCAGTACCGATTCCATGTGCACGCTTGAAGTGATCCGCGAAAAAGAACTGAGCCAGATAAGTTGAACCGGAGGCGCAAGCCGCAACTAGAACCCCAATCAGAAGAATTCTCATAGGAGAAGCAAGAGCAGCAGCCGTATCACTCTCTAGGCCCCATAGATTGCCAATAAAGGCCAGCAATGCGACTGCTGCGCCACCATTGATTAGTATCGCTGCACGAAGAGCAGACTGTCCGGCTGCGATAGTCGATCTGAACAACTCGATGCCCCATTGCGACTGAGTCTTATTGTCCTCAATCCATTTTGACAAGCGAGCCTTGTATTTCTCCAAGTCGGCAGTCGAGATATCGCCGGAGGGAGTATCTCCAATTTGCTCATCCAATGTCGCGAGGTAATTCTTTAGCTCGACGATACCAACGCTTGAGGCGCCGCGCGCCTCAGCGTCACTTATTGCATCATAGACAATCGAAAGGATGTTATTCAAAAAGGAGTCCTCCTTCGAACTTAACAGCTACTTCTACTGCGCACGCGACAAAACACAACGCAATGGAAATCTGGATTCCCAAAAAATCCTTTTGTCATTCAACAACCTCCCAACATCCCCAAACACCGCGCCGGCAAACAACACGCCAACAAATCATCTGCCGCAGTATTTGTTTCTGCCATGTAACGATAAAACATCCCACCAACAGGCTACCTCATCCTGAAAAAGCCGGAATACGGTATTCCCGAGCCTAAACGTCGCGCTTTGGCAAGACCCATAGGACAACCAATGAAAGCGCCGACAACCCCACACTCACCAGCGCCAGCGCCCGCAACCCATCGTCGACCAGCGGCGCCGCGAATGCTGTGCCGCCCGCCGTCACCAACAGCACAAACAAGATCACCAGCGCAGAGCCGCGTGCATCATCGCCGTCGGCTGCCAATACGGCGCTCAGGAATCCTGGCGGCCCTCGCAGCCCCAGTCCGAAGTTCATCGGCACGAACAATAGCGCCAGCCAGCGTGGATCATTGAAACCCAGCAAGGCATAGCCGGTGATCAGCACGATACCCAGCAGCGACAGCGTCGAACCAAACCAGATCATCGTCTCGGCACAAAAGCGGCCAACAAACCGCTCCGCGGAGCTCGCGCCAATAATGAATGTCGCGATGCCGCATACCTGCATGATGATGAAGTGCGTCAGCGTGCCGCCCATAGTCAATGTGATCACCGCTGGCGCGCCAAACACGAACACGAGCAGCGCGCCCAGTGTCAGCGCCTGGCTCAGTGCATAGCGCATGAACACGGCATTGGTCAGCAACGACACATACCCGGCGCCCTGGCGCGTCGGGTGGACATTGGGAATGCGTGATCGCAACAGGATGAGTACCACCGATAACACTGCCGCCAGCACCGCGATCACGCTAAACGATGCCTGCCAACCGGCCACATGCAACAGCCATACGCCAGCAATGGGCGCCAACGCAGGGGTCAGTGACTCAATACTGCTGAGGATGCCAATCGCCTTGATCGCGCCGCGCTCATCAAACATCACGCGGATGATCCCCGGCGCGAACACGGCTGGTGCGGCGCTGAACAGACCTTGCGCAAAACGCAGGGCGACCAGCTCGCCCAATGCATCGACCTGCGTCGCCAGCAGCGAGACCAACCCGTAG
>JBCCCC010000082.1:0-14114 GCA_039033695.1 Pseudomonadota bacterium
ACAACGATCATCAATTCGATAAGGGTGAAACCCTGTTGCACTTTCTTCATTGCTTGTCTCCTGACAAAGTTCTCAATCTAATTCGTTTCCGCGGGCGTTGTCCGCCTGTCGGGATATACTTAGCAAGCTGTGTGCCAGAAATTACATGCGGCACCTAAGTGATTGATCAAAAGGGCTTAAAAAGTCAAAATGTGCGCTAATTCACAGTCTTGCTCAGCTGCTTTTCTGCGACAAATCACATTTTGATTGTCAGTGACTGACAATTTTTGTCAGGAACTGCCGGAAATTGCCGGCAGGTGCATGCGATTAGCGACCGAGAGGCTACTCGATGCCCAGCTTTTTGATCCGATAACGGAGCTGTCGGAACGTCAGGCCCAGCAACTTGGCGGCCGCTGTCTTGTTGTAACGCGTCTTCTCCAGCGCGTCGACGATTGCCTGGCGCTCGACATCTTCGAGTTGCGGAGTCAGCGGGCCAGCGCTGATTTCAGGGTTTCGGCGTTGCGCCGCAACTGGTGCTTCGGGTTCTGACATTGCCTCGCTATGCAGACGCAAGTCCGCGACTTCGAGTTCGGCGTTCGCGCATAATGTGACGGCGCGTTCAATAATGTTCTCGAGCTCGCGAACGTTGCCGGGGAATGGATACATGATTAGCGCGCTCAACGCGTGCATCGAGAACGATTTGGCGGCTGCGTTGTATTGGCGTGAGTATTTGTCGAGAAATGCCTCAGCCAGCAGCGCAATATCGTCGCCTCGCTCGCGCAGAGGTGGTACTGGAAGCTCGATAACGTTGACGCGGTAGTATAAGTCTTCGCGAAAATCATGCGTCTTGCACAATGCCGCGAGATCCTGATGCGTCGCACTCAGTATGCGCACATCGACTGCTTGCTCAGTCGATGCGCCCACTGGCCGGACCTTTTTTTCCTGGATAACACGCAACAGCTTGACCTGCATGGGCAACGGTAGTTCGGCGATCTCATCGAGAAACAGTGTGCCGCCGTCTGCCGTCTGGAAAAGGCCGTCTTTGTCACTGACCGCACCGGTAAAACTGCCTTTGCGATGGCCGAAGAACTCGCTCTCCATCAGTTCAGGTGGGATAGCACCGCAGTTGACGGGCACAAACTCGCCCTCGCGGCGGCCACTGGCGTCATGGATCATGCGCGCCACCAGCTCCTTACCGGTGCCCGATTCGCCGCGAATATGCACCGGTGCCTGGCTGCGGGCAACCCGGTCGATAACGTTTCGCACGCCATCCATAACCGCCGAGTTGCCAAGCAGTTTGGCAGCGCTGTCCGGTGTGGCATCGTCCAGTTGCAGCGCGGTTGAAATAATACCGCGCAGGTTATTGAGGTCTAGCGGCTTGGATAAGAAATCAAAGGCCCCGCTCTTTAGCGCGTTAACCGCAGCTTCCACACTGCCATGCGCGGTAATGACGGCGACTGGCAGGCCCGGGTACTGTTGTTGGATGTACTGCACTAGCTGCAGTCCGTCCCCATCCGGCAAACGCATGTCGGTCAGGCACAGGTCAAAACGTCGTTTGGACAGTTTTTCCTTCGCGCTGGCAATATCGCCGGCTGTCTTGGTTTCCAGGTCCATTGCGCTGACCGTCATGCCGAGCAGATCGCGAATATCTGGTTCATCATCAACGATTAGAACAGTTTGTCTTGCGCTTGTTGAAGCATCCATAAGTCATTCGAGCCTGGTCAGTTGTGCACTATGCTAGCAGCTTGTGGCCAATGCCTCAGCGTCTAGCCCACGCCGCTCCAGCGTTTGGGGTCGGCGAATACGATATGCAAAGTGCTGCCACCTGCTTCGGCGCGCCGGTAGCTTAGCGTGGCGCGATTGAGCTCACACAACTCCTGACACAGGTACAAACCAAGGCCGGTACCCGTATCGTGCTGCGTGAAGAACGGCTCGAAAATTCGCTCCTCGTTCTCTGGGGCAATGCCGGGGCCGCTATCGGTGACGTCGAGGTAGGGCCGGCGCGAGCCGGCTGCGCGTCCCCAGCTGATTCGCACCGGGTGCTCAACGCTGGCCTGCCCATGCTGGCGCGCGTTGTCGAGCAGATTCTCCATAATCTGGTGAAGATGCCCCGGGTCGAAAATAATCTCGGTAATAGCCTCGTCCCCACGCAGCGCCACCATACGCGGGTCGATCTGGACGGTTTGCACGTATTCCTGAACGAAATCACTGAGCCATTCTGCCAATACCAGGCTCTTGGGACGGCTGCTGTCGCGACGCGACATGTGCATGATGTCTTCGACAATTGATGACACACGCACGGCATTGCGCTCAATGATGTCTGTCAGCTTGCCGATCGATGTGTCGCTGTTTTGCTCCGCCAATAGTTGAGATGCGTGACTAATCGCACCCAGCGGGTTACGAATCTCGTGCGCGATACTTGCGGAAAGCCGCCCGAGCGATGCCAGCTTGCTCTGCTGCACCCGCTCGGCTAGAACGCTGACATCCTCAAGAAACACGAGAAGCGGCGATCTCTCGCGGCTGTTGTCCCCGAACGGCGCAATATGGACTTGCAGCCGGGCGCCGTCGTGGCCCGGCAGAGTCGTTTGCTCGCCAACCTCGGCCAGCGGTTGCCCGGCCCGCCACGCATTGACGTAGGCGGCAAGGTCTGGCGCCAGGTTGCCGAGTTTGCCAACGGCCATCGCCCGGGTAATACCTAGGTGGTTGGCAGCGGCATCATTGACCAGCCGTACTTCGTTATCACCATCGACAACGATGATGGCTTCGCGCAACTGTTGCACGACGTAGCGATTGAGCTCCGCCAGGTTGGCAATGTCTATGACCTGCTGGCGCGCAAGCGCTTCGCTTTGCGCCAGTCGTCTGGATAACGGTCTGATGGCCAGTACGACGGCAAAGATGACCGCCGAGAGCAGCCCGGCAGCGGGATACTCCAGCAAGTCGATAGCACCGATGGCATGCAGGTACACCTGAACTGCCAGCACCGACAGTGTCGCTAGTGCTGCAAAAAACAGTGCCATCAGGCTGGACAGGATAAAGCTGCCCGCACCAATGAAGATGATCAACAAGCCTGCGATACCAGTCCCGGCGCCGCCGCTGGCGAGCGACAGCACACTGATCGCGGCGATATCAACAAATAGTTGCATCTCGGTGAGACCGACAACGGGTACGCGACGTGTAGAGCAGGCATAGGCGCCTAGCACCCCCACGACGAACCAGGCCAACAGGGAGAGCAGAAACAATTGTGGGGACAGCTCGCCGAAAAAGCGGGGCGAGTCGCTGGATGCGAACGCGGCCATCAACAGCACCGCAATCAGCAGCCGGAAGATACCGAGCGCACCGAGTGCCCGCCATTGGAACTCGTTGGTGGGTTCTACCGGCGCCGGTGTTGGCGCCAGTGGGCTGCTCATCAGCCGGATTATGGTGTCATCGCTCATGCTAGGCATTGTATACGGCTGCGCGTTGACAGGTGGTGATCGGGTTTGCGTTTTGCGCCTGTGTTCGGTTTGCCGCACAATACGCGCACTTCCATAGAGGGTGGGCGCGAGGTCTGCCTGTTTCTGTACAGCGAATCACTGGGAACCAGCATGAACCTGCACGAGTATCAATCCAAGAAAATTTTCGCCGATTACGGCATCGCGGTGCCACAAGGCATCCCCGCGGATTCGGCCGACGCCGCCGTCGCCGCTGCGCAATCGCTTGGGGGCGATTTGTGGGTGGTCAAAGCCCAGGTGCACGCGGGTGGCCGCGGCAAGGCGGGCGGCGTCAAGCTGGCCAAGACGCTCGACGAGGTTCGCGACGCGGCCGCTGGCATGCTCGGTCAGCGTCTGGTCACGCCACAAACTGACGCTGAAGGTCTGCCCATTCATCAAGTCTACGTCGAGACAGGATCTGCCATCGATCGCGAGCTGTACTTGAGTATGGTCGTCAACCGGGATGCGCGGCGCGTGGCATTTATCGTCTCAGCCGATGGCGGCATGGACATAGAAGAGGTGGCGCACAAGACGCCCGAACGGATTACCACCGTCAATATCTCGCCGGCGGTGGGTCTTGCCGAGTATCAGATTCGCGATATGGCCTACGGATTGGGTCTGGACAAGGTGCAGATGAAAGCATTCGCCAAGACAGCACGCGCGCTTTACAAGATGTTCTTGGATATTGACGCGAGCCAGGTCGAGATTAACCCATTGATCACGACTAAAGCCGGCGACATTGTCGCGCTTGATGCCAAGATCAACATTGAAGACAACGCGCTGTTTCGCCAACGCGAGATTGCCGCGTTACGCGATCTGTCCCAGGAAGATGAAAAAGAGGCCCGCGCCGCGGAGCACGACCTTAATTATGTGTCGCTCGACGGTGATATTGCTTGCATGGTTAACGGTGCCGGCCTGGCGATGGCGACTATGGACGTGATCAACGTGCACGGCGGTGAGCCTGCGAATTTCCTGGATGTGGGCGGCGGCGCAACGGCGGAGCGCGTTGCCGAGGCGTTCAAGTTGATTCTGTCGAATGACAAGGTCAAGGCGATCCTGGTCAATATCTTCGGTGGCATCGTTCGTTGTGACCTGATCGCGGACGGCATTATCACTGCCGTCAAAGAGGTAGGCGTTGAAGTGCCGGTTGTGGTTCGACTCGAGGGCACCAACGTTGAGAAGGGGCGTGCGACGCTGGCCGACAGCGGTCTGGCGATTATCACTGCCGACGATTTAACCGATGCCGCTAAGAAAGCGGTTGCCGCAGCAGCCTGAGCGAGTTGAGATAATGAGTATTCTTGTAGACAAAAACAGCAAAGTGATTTGCCAGGGCATTACTGGTAACCAGGGCTCGTTCCATACTGAGCAGTGCATCGACTATGGCACGCAAGTCGTTGGTGGCGTTACGCCCGGTCGCGGCGGCGATAGCCATCTCGGCGTGCCGGTATTCAATACGGTCAGTGATGCGGTTGCTGAGACCGGTGCCGATGTAAGCATGATCTACGTACCGCCACCGTTCGCCGCGGACGCGATTCTCGAAGCCGCCAGCGCTGGTGTCGGCCTGGTCGTCTGTATCACTGAGGGTATACCGGTGCTTGACATGGTCAAGGTCAAAGCAGCCCTCGAAGATTACGATTGCCGCCTGATCGGGCCCAACTGCCCTGGCATCATTACGCCAGGTGAAGCCAAGATCGGCATCATGCCGGGGTTCATCCACATGCCCGGTAAGATTGGTGTGGTCTCGCGTTCCGGCACGCTGACCTATGAGGCGGTGTATCAAACGACTCAAGCCAAGCTGGGACAAAGTACCTGTGTCGGCATTGGCGGGGATCCAATCCGTGGCATGAATTTCATCGACTGCCTCGAGCTATTCGAGGCCGATGACGATACCGCGGGCATTATCATGGTGGGTGAAATTGGCGGCGCCGATGAGGAAGCGGCCGCTGAGTACATCGCAGATAACGTCAGCAAGCCAGTGGTTTCGTACATTGCCGGCGTCACCGCACCGCCAGGTAAACGTATGGGTCATGCAGGTGCGATCGTTGCCGGTGGTAAAGGTACCGCGGACGCTAAGTTCGCGGCACTGGAAGCGGCTGGTGTTCGCACGGTGCGCTCCCCGGCGGATCTTGGCAGTGCGATGGTGGAGTCCCTCGGCTGAGGGGCGCTGCCTGTCGCTGAGGCGTGCAGCCAGTCATGAGTGCTTCACTGAATCTTGTGCTGGCGCAGATTGACCCGGTCGTCGGTGACGTAAACGGCAACCTTGCGCGCGCGCGTGACGCGATCATTTCGGCGCGCGATGAACAGCAGGCGCGCCTTGTTGTTTTGCCAGAGATGTTTCTCGCGGGCTACCCGCCCGAAGACCTGCTGTTTCACGCAGGCCTGCGGCGGCGGGTTGAGCGCGCGCTGGCAAAGCTTGGCAACGAGATCACCAACGTTGCGTTTGTCGTCGGCTTTCCAGAATATGCCGATGGCAATATCTATAACGCAGCGGCAGTGTTTGATGGCGGCAAGGAAATCGCCCGCTACCGAAAATGGTTACTGCCCAACTACCAGGTATTTGACGAGAAGCGCTACTTCACGCCTGGCGACGCACCGTGCATCTTTACGTTGGATGGCATCTGTTTCGGGTTGACGATCTGCGAGGACGTATGGGGGCCAGACCCTTGCAAGGCCGCTGCTGAGGCCGGCGCGCAGTGTATTCTGGCGATCAATGGCTCGCCCTTCTCGACAGGCGCGCAACGGCGGCGCGAAAGCGTCCTGGAAGAGCGCGTCGCGCAAATTGGGCTGCCGGTCGCTTATGTGAATATGGTCGGTGGTCAGGATGAGCTGGTCTTTGATGGCGGCAGTTTCGCAATGAGCGCCGCTGGTGAGCTCGTAAGCCGAGCACCATCGTTTAAGCAATGTCTGCTGCCATTGACCTTGTCTCAGCACCCCGACGGTGTGCAGGTTGACGGGCCGTCAGCGATAGAGATCCAAAGTGATGTTGCGCGCGTTTATCATGCGCTGGTCACCGGTACGCGCGATTACGTCCGCAAGAATGGTTTCCCGGGCATTATTCTTGGTCTGTCCGGCGGTATCGATTCGGCGCTGACAATGACGATCGCGATCGATGCACTCGGCAGTGATGCCGTGCATGCCGTCATGATGCCGTATCGCTACACGTCGGACATGAGTCGTGAGGACGCCGCGAAACAGGCCGAGCGGCTGGGTGTCAAATACGACATCATCTCGATAGAACCGATGGTCGAAGCCACGCTGGCGCAGTTGGCGCCCATGTTCGCCGGGCTACCCGAGGATGCGACTGAAGAGAACATCCAGTCGCGCAGTCGCGGCGTATTGCTGATGGCCCTGTCGAACAAGACGGGCCGCATGTTGCTGACCACGGGTAACAAGAGCGAAATGGCGGTCGGCTATGCGACACTCTACGGCGATATGGCCGGCGGCTTCGCGCCGCTGAAAGATTGCAGCAAGACGCTCGTGTTCGCGCTGGCACGTTATCGCAACGAGCTGACACCGGAATTGCCACCGATTCCAGAGCGGGTCATCACGCGGCCCCCTTCTGCGGAATTACGCCCCGATCAACAGGATACTGACTCGCTACCTGAGTACGACGTTCTCGACCCGATTCTGGAAGCGTTTATCGAGCGGGATCTGTCTGTGGAAGAGATAGAGGCGCTGGGATTCGAGCACGAGACCGTCGTGCGCATTCTCTCGCTGGTCAGACGCAACGAGTACAAGCGTCGACAGGCACCGCCTGGCGTGCGCATCAGCAGTCGTGCATTTGGTCGTGATTGGCGTTACCCGATTACGTCTGGCTATCAGTTTCCCGATTCGGAATAGCCAGGCGCTGACGCCGCTCAGCTGCTCGGGAAGTTGATGTCCAGCACTTCTTGCGTCGACCGCGATAGGTCGGCGAGTCCCAGGCCATCGTACGCTTCGACCATGATTTCCAGTGAGCGCTGGTTGGCGGATGTGCCGTCATAGACTTGCAACGATAGCTTGGCTCGGTTCAGTGCCGCGACGTAAGCGCCACGGCGCAGGTAGTACTCGGCAACCTGGTTCTCGTAACGCGCTAGCCTGTCTTTAATGTAAACCATGCGCTGAACGGCATCGACCGCGTAATCGCTGGACGGGTAACGTTCGACCAGCTGGCGAAACGCCGAGAACGAGCGCTGCGCATCATTCGGCGGACGCTCTGAGCGGTCTACATTGAACCACCTGTCGATCGGACCTGGCGGCTTGTCGAACAGAGACAGGCCCTTGATATACAGCGCATAGTCTACGCGCGGGTGCGTCGGATTCTCGCGCATAAACTGATCGGCAGCGTCTATGGCTTGTTCTTTGCTGCCGCTCTTGTAGTAGCAATAGATCAGATCAATCTGCGACTGTTTGCCGACGTCGCTGAACGGATAGCGCGACTCCAGTTGCTCAAAGATGAAAATAGCTTCGCGGTAGTTGCCGTTATTCATCGAGCGATTGGCACGCTGGTAAATATCGTTGGCGGTGCCAAATGCCTGGCGCTCGACGGCGTCGCTGCCGCAACCCGCGAGGCCGGCGAGGGCGAGCATTGTCAGCAGGCTGGTGCGGAAGTGTCGCAATGGGATCATCAGTGTGTCTTTTGTTGTGTTTTGGGTTCGCGCTGATAACAGCCTTGAATTCTGCGCCGCGAAGTATACCGTATTCGCTGAGATGCGCTGCATTTGCGGTCAATCCGTGCCAGCCCGGCCGCATTTCGCGCAACCACTATAGGTAGGCAATGTGAGCGAACACATCCATGAACACCGGGTGCCTGAGGCGTTGGCCGGTTTAAGACTTGACCAGGCGTTGGCGCAAATGTTCCCGGAATACTCTCGGAGTCGGCTCACCGACTGGCTCAAGCGCGGCGAGATCACAGTGGATGGCGCATCGCTGAAGCCCAAGGCGCGGCTGCTGGGCGGCGAGTTCGTGCGTGTGCGCGCAACGCTGCCAGCCAGCGAGGCGGTTGCTCCCGAGCCCGTCGCACTCAATGTGGCCTACGAGGATGGCGAGGTGATCGTCATCGACAAGCCAGCCGGTCTTGTCGTTCATCCGGGCGCCGGTAACTCTAGCGGCACGTTACAGAATGGCTTGTTACACCGCTGGCCGGCGTTGGCAGAACTGCCGCGCGCCGGTCTCATCCATCGGATTGACAAGGACACGACCGGGTTACTGCTGATTGCCAAGACTCTCAGCGCACATACCGCCCTCACGCGCCAATTGGCAGAGCGAGAGATCCATCGCGAATACGCGGCCATCTGTCACGGCGTGTTGACCGGCGGTGGCACCATTGATGCGCCGATTGGGCGTCATCCTCAGGATCGACTGCGACAGTCTGTGCGCGATGATGGCAGGCCTGCCGTGACTCATTACCGGTTGGTGGAAAGATTTGCGTCGCATACGTTGGTCAAGGTCATGCTGGAAACGGGGCGTACGCACCAGATCAGGGTTCATTTCGCCCACCAGCGCCATCCACTGGTTGGTGATCGCGTGTACGGCGGCCGAATGCGCTTACCGCCGGGCAACGATGCTGCGCTGATTAGTGCCCTGCAGGGTTTCAAGCGTCAGGCGTTACATGCCGCGAAGCTCGAGTTTGTCTTGCCGGAGTCTGGCGAGCCGGTGACGGTCGAGGCACCTTGGCCCGCGGATTTCGATGACCTGGTGACGACGCTTCGCGAGCACGCGCACCGCATGGGTTCAGCCTGATGCAACTATTAAGCCCGCCCTGGACCAAGCCCGGCGGGCTGCTATCCGGCAAGGTCAGCGCCTACAGTACGATGCGCGATGGCGGCGCGAGTAGCGCACCGTTCGACACGCTGAACCTGGGTATGCATGTTGGTGATGATCCGGCCAGCGTGCAAGCCAATCGCGAGCGTGTCTGTGACTGGATGTCTGCGCCATCTGCGCCGCTGTGGCTTGAACAGGTGCACGGCAACCGCATTATCGATGCGACGGATTGGCAGCCAGGTATTCAGGCTGACGGTATGCATTGTTCCGCGGTTGGTGAGGTTGCTGTTGTTATGACGGCTGATTGTTTGCCGATTCTGCTGGCAACGGACGATGGTAGTGAGGTGGCGGCCGTGCACGCCGGCTGGCGTGGTTTGGCCGCGGGTATTCTTGAACATGCCGTGGCGGCGATACAAGCGCCGCCCAGTCGCCTGCTTGCCTGGATCGGTCCGGCGATTTCTCAAGCTGCATTTGAGGTCGGCGACGAGGTTCGCGACGCGTTCGTGCGCCGCAATCACTTGGCAACCAACTGCTTTGTGCCGAATGCGCGCGAGCGCTGGCAGGCTGACCTGGCAATGCTTGCCTGTCTTGAATTTCGCGTACTAGGTGTGCACCGCTTGTCCGATGCCGGGCGGTGCACGGCCCTTGAGCCAGGCGCTTTTTTCTCGCACCGACGCAGCGCGCCTTGTGGCCGCATGGCCAGCTTTATCTGGCGAAATAGGGGTTAACGCGTACTGCCGACGCTTGAAACCCCGCCGGTCAGGCGCCATATCCAATCTCAATAGTAGATTTCACAAAGGGCGTTTGACATGCGAATGGACAAACTCACCGCAAAATTTCAAATGGCGCTGGCAGATGCGCAGTCGCTGGCCGTAGGTCGCGACCATCAATACATTGAGCCCGTGCACCTTATGCTCGCTCTGCTGGATCAGCAGGGAGGCTCTGTGCGCGGTCTGTTGACCAAGGCTGGCGGCAATGTGAACCAGCTGCGCTCAAGCCTTGGCGATGCGCTGGATCGTTTGCCACAGGTGCAAGGTACCGGTGGCGACGTACACCTGGGCAATGAGCTTGGCAAACTGCTCAATGTCACCGACAAGCTCGCGCAGCAACGCAAGGACCAGTACATCTCATCCGAACTGTTTGCGCTGGCCGCCGTGCGCGATACCGGCACGTTGGGTCAGTTGTTCGGCGCGGCAGGCATTGTTGCGGATGCGGTCGAGCGTGCAATTGACGAGCTGCGCGGCGGCGAGACGGTGCAGGACCCGAATGCCGAAGAGCAACGCGGTGCGCTGGAGAAATACACGATTGACCTGACCGAGCGTGCTTTGCAGGGGAAGATTGATCCGATTATCGGTCGTGACGAAGAGATTCGTCGCACGATCCAGATTTTGCAGCGCCGTACGAAGAACAACCCGGTGCTGATTGGTGAGCCCGGTGTTGGCAAGACCGCTATCGTTGAAGGTCTGGCGCAACGCATTGTTGACGGCGCCGTGCCTGAGGGTATGCGTAACAAGCAACTATTGTCGCTCGACCTAGGCGCGTTGATCGCGGGTGCGAAGTTTCGCGGCGAGTTCGAAGAGCGTCTGAAGGGCGTACTGAACGATCTGGCCAAGCAGGAAGGGCAGGTCATCCTGTTCATTGATGAATTGCATACCATGGTTGGTGCGGGTAAGGCCGACGGCGCGATGGACGCAGGCAATATGCTCAAACCGGCGCTCGCGCGCGGTGAGCTGCATTGCGTGGGCGCGACGACGCTGGACGAGTATCGGCAGTATCTGGAGAAAGACGCAGCGCTGGAGCGGCGCTTCCAGAAGGTCTTGATTGAGGAGCCGACCGTCGAGGATACGATTGGCATCCTGCGCGGGCTCAAGGAGCGCTACGAGGTCCACCACGGCGTCGAAATCAGCGATCCGGCCATTGTTGCGGCGGCGACGTTGTCGCATCGCTACATTGCCGACAGGCAATTGCCCGATAAGGCGATCGATCTGATCGATGAGGCGGCCTCGCGTATCCGAATTGAAATCGATTCGAAGCCCGAATCTATGGACAGGCTCGATCGTCGCATCATTCAGCTCAAGATCGAACGCGAAGCACTCAACAAAGAATCAGACGATGCGTCCAAGAAACGTTTGACTGATCTTGAGGCACAGCTTGGTGAGCTCGAGCGTGAGTACGCCGACCTGGAAGAGGTATGGAAGGCAGAAAAGGCTGCGATGCAAGGCGCCACGCACGTGAAGGAGCTGATCGAGCAAGCTCGACTGGAGCTTGAGAATGCGCGACGTGCTGGCGATCTGGCCCGCATGTCCGAACTGCAATATGGGCGTTTGCCGGAGCTCGAAAAACAATTGGCCGATGCGATGCAAGCCGAAGGCGACAAACCGTCGCTGGTGCGCAATAGTGTGACCGACGAGGAAGTCGCCGAGATCGTCTCACGCTGGACCGGTATTCCGGTCGCCAAGATGCTGGAGGGCGAACGCGACAAGCTATTGCGTATGGAAGAGGCGCTCGCCGCGCGCGTGATCGGTCAATCCGAAGCGGTGACGGCGGTATCGAATGCCATTCGACGCGCGCGCGCGGGTTTGTCTGACCCGGCGCGTCCTATTGGTTCATTCCTGTTTCTGGGCCCCACCGGTGTGGGTAAGACCGAGCTCTCCAAAGCGCTGGCGCAATTCATGTTTGACAGTGAAGATGCGATGGTTCGTCTCGACATGTCCGAGTTCATGGAAAAGCACTCGGTGGCGCGCCTGATTGGTGCACCACCTGGCTACGTCGGTTATGAGGAAGGCGGTTATTTGACCGAAGCGGTGCGCCGCCGTCCCTATGCGGTGATCCTGTTGGATGAGATCGAGAAGGCCCACCCGGACGTATTCAATATCCTGCTGCAGGTGCTGGATGACGGTCGCCTGACAGACGGCCAGGGTCGCACGGTCGATTTTCGCAATGCCGTGATCATCATGACGTCGAACCTAGGCTCGCAACATATCCAGGCATTGTCTGGTGAGGCTGGCTATGACGAGATGAAGCGTGCCGTGATGGAGGTCGTTGGGGATCATTTCCGGCCCGAGTTCATCAACCGCGTTGATGATGCTGTCGTGTTCCATTCGCTTGAGCGTGAGCACATTCGAAAAATCGTTGAAATACAGCTGGCCGCTCTGCGCGAGCGATTGGCCGATCGCGATCTGACGCTGAATGTTAGTGATGCGGCGATGGACAGGCTGGCCGATGCGGGCTTCGACCCGGTCTATGGCGCGCGACCATTGAAACGCGCGATCCAGCTGGACATCGAGAACCCGCTAGCGCAGCGTATCCTCAATGGTGAATTCTCTCCTGGTGATACGATCCAGGTCGATGCCGGGCAGTCGCCGACCGGTGCCGATGCGCTCAAATTTGAAGCGGCCTGAGAAGCTGGCAGCTAAAGATCTGAGGTATGATACGGGCGGCTGTGCGCAGCCGCGATGTCAGGGTGGAGTCCAATAATGCCGATCTATGAATATGCCTGCCAGGAATGTGGGCACACGCTTGATGCGTTGCAAAAAATTGCCGATGAGCCGCTACGTGATTGTCCGGCATGCAAAGCGCCCGCGCTCAAGCGTAAGATTTCAGCACCCAACTTTCGCCTGAAAGGGCAGGGCTGGTATGAGACCGACTTTAAGAAGGACGGCGACAAGAAGCGGAATCTGGCTGAGAGCGACAGCAGTAAGCCAAAACCCGAGAAAGACGCGAAAAGCAAAACGGACAGTGCGTCCACCAAGACCAGTAGCGACGGCGGCAAGGCCGCGTGACGATGCGCATCGGCTATGCGCTGGATTAGACGCTATCTGATTGCCGGACTGCTGGTCTGGCTGCCGATCATCGTCACGGTTGTGTTGTTCCGCTTTTTGCTGGGACTCATGAACCGGAGCATTGATGCACTACCAGCCGAGGCGCAAAGCGTACTGACGCAATTCAATATTCCCTACCTCGGGGTCGTTCTGACGATTCTCGTACTCCTGTTTACGGGGCTGCTGACGGCCAACATCGTTGGGCGCAAGCTACTGTCGCTTTCAGAGAGCCTGCTTGAGCGGATACCGTTGATCCGCACGGTCTATTCGGCTTCCAAGAAGTTCGCCGAGGTTGTGTTTTCGGACAGTGGCGATTCGTTCAAGCGTGTGCTGCTCATCGAGTACCCTCGCAAGGGGCTCTACAGTCTGGCGTTTCAAACCTCGGACGAGCTTGGCGAGGTGCAACACCGCACAGGCAAGCCAATGTTGTGTACATTTGTGCCAACCACGCCAAACCCAACTTCAGGCTTTATCATCATGGTGCCGCGAGATGAGGCGATCATGCTGGATATGGATGTCGAGTCTGCGCTGAAGATGATCATCTCGCTAGGTGTGGTTGTGCCGGGTTGGCAGCCCGGGCAGCCCTTGCCACAGGTTGCGCAGGAACCAGACAAACCGTAACATTCGCGCTCTTTTTCTCGCGTTTGGCGCCGTTTTGGGCCAATTCGCGGCTTAGCCAAAGAACTAACACTATGCGCACACATTACTGCGGGAGCGTCAACGAGCAATTGGTTGGCGAAACGGTCACGGTCACCGGATGGGTGCATCGTCGCCGCGATCACGGTGGCGTCATCTTTGTCGATCTGCGAGACCGCGAGGGGCTACTGCAAATCGTATTTAACCCTGATGACGCCGGAATGTTTGCGGATGCCGAGCGGCTACGCAGTGAATTCGTGTTAAAGGCCACTGGCTTGGTCCGGCTGCGCCCGGAGGGAATGCACAACGATAGTATTCCCAGCGGCAAAGTTGAACTGGTTGTGTCAGAGCTGACGATACTCAACACATCCGACACGCCGCCGTTTCACCATGACGAGCAAACCAACGAAGAGTTGCGTCTCAAGTATCGCTACCTCGACCTGCGTCGCGACAACATGCTCAATAA
>JBCCCC010000083.1:0-14013 GCA_039033695.1 Pseudomonadota bacterium
ATTGATGAACAGGATCTTTTCTGAGTTAATCAACTAGACGATTCGCAACAACAAACGCCAAATAAGAATCTATGACGCAATCATTTGGTAACGATCGCTCGAGACTGAGCGTTGCCCAGGAAGCCGCGCGCATCATGGCAGACCACGGCATCAGCGACTTCCATGCCGCGAAACGTAAAGCAGCTCTGCGGCTCGGTCTTGATCGACAAGGCACTTTGCCGAGCAACACGGAAGTCGAGGCTGCGTTAATCGAGCACCATCGGCTCTACAGTGAGCAAGACCATATCGAGTCGTTAAGAAGACGTCGGGAAAGCGCGCTGGCGCTCATGCTCGAATTGGAAGTCTATGAGCCACGTCTCGTGGGGCCTGTGCTGGCGGGAACCGCCAGTGAAGATGCCCCGGTCAATATGCACGTGTTTTCCGACAGCGCGGAAGACGTGGCGTGGTACCTGGACGGCCAGGGTATCGATTACAGACTCTTCGAACGCCGACTCCAAATCCAGCGCGGACGCAGTCAGTCCTACCCGGGCTACCGATTTGACTGGCAAGGACTCGGGTTCGAGATCACAGTGTTTGCTTACGATGGATTACGCCAGGCACCGTTAAGCCCAGTCGACGGCAAACCCATGCCTCGAGCTGCGATCAAGAAAGTACGCAAGTTGCTGGCAACGACCGACGCCGCCGAGGTCTGACTAGCCGCGCTTGCCCAGTTCGACGTAGTCGCGTTGGGTTTCACCCGTGTACAGTTGACGCGGGCGGCTGATGCGATGGCCTTTCTCGCCGATCATTTCGTCCCAGTGCGCAACCCAGCCGACGGCGCGCCCGATCGCGAACATCACCGTGAACATGGATGCGGGGATCCCCAGCGCCCGGTAGATAATGCCTGAGTAGAAGTCGACATTCGGGTAGAGGTTCTTCTCAATGAAGTACTCATCCTTAAGCGCCACCTGCTCCAGTTCAAGCGCCAGCTCGAACAACGGTGAATCAGTCTGACCCAGATTCTTGAGTACCTTGTGGCACATCTCACGAATGATCGTGGCACGCGGGTCAAAGTTTTTATAGACGCGATGACCAAAGCCCATCAGACGGAACGGGTCTTCCTTGTCTTTGGCGCGAGCCACAAACTCCGGAATGCGGCTACGGTCGCCGATTTGCTCCAGCATCTGCAGAACCGCCTCATTGGCACCGCCATGCGCCGGGCCCCACAGTGCCGAGATACCAGCTGCGATCGCTGAATACGGGTTTGCCCCTGAGCTCGCGGCCATGCGCACCGTTGACGTTGAGCAGTTTTGCTCATGGTCGGCATGCAGAATGAACAGCAAATCGAGCGCTTCGGCCGCGACCGGATCAATCTGGTAAGGCTCCGCCGGCACCGCAAAGAACATGTTCAGAATGTTGCTGCAGTAATCCAGATCGTTACGCGGATAAATGAAGGGCTGGCCCAGCGAGTGCTTGTACGCTGCCGCCGCAATGGTCGGCATTTTCGCAATAATGCGATGCGCGAAGATCTCACGATGGCGCGGATCATTGATGTCCGTCGAGTCGTGGTAAAAGGCGGACATCGAGCCGACCACACCGGACACCATGGCCATCGGGTGGGCATCATGGTGAAAACCGTTAAAGAAGCGCAGCAGCGATTCGTTCAGCATCGTGTGATGACGAATGGAATCTGTAAATCCATCAAGTTCGTCAGCGCTCGGCAGATGGCCGTTCAACAGCAGATACGACACCTCAAGGTAATGGGAGTCCTTCGCCAGCTGCTCAACAGGATAGCCGCGATACATCAGCACACCTTCATTACCGTCAATGAATGTGATCTTGCTATCGCAGCTGCCCGTGGACACAAACCCAGGGTCGTAGGTGAACACGCCCTGCTCACGATACAGTGAACCGATATTCACTACGTCCGGACCTTCCGTGCCACTTTTGACGGGTAACTCGGTTGTTTTGCCGTCGGGTGAGGTCAAGGTGTAGTGCTTATCAGACATAGTGCGTGTGATCCTTTGCTGTCGTACTGTTTAGCGCCACGCGAACTGCGCGGCACCCAAGGCTATTTGCCGTAGCGGCGCTTAAAGCGATCCACTCGACCACCAGAATCCAGAATCTTCTGCTTACCGGTGTAGAACGGATGGCACGACGCACAGACTTCAACGGTCAGGTCTTTGCCCAATGTTGAACGCGTGGTGAAGCTAGAACCACAGCTACAGTTCACCGTCATTTCGGTGTAAGCCGGGTGGATATCAGCTTTCATGATGTATTCTCCTGCGCCGGCCCAGGCCGCACGCAACAAGCTAAAAAAGGCCGCGTACTATATAAGCCAACGCTATTTTTGGCAACTATCGGTGAGGCTCGGCGACTGGCAATTCTGTTATCCACAAAAGCTGTGGATAAGTCTGTGGACGGTTACTGATTAAGCCGCCAGAAGCCGCATAGGTTCAACACGTCGTTCAGATTGCTCAAAATATCGCCATTTCTATAACCTTAATAATAACAAGCAGTTATACGCCTTTCTAAAAGACTTACGGTAGCCGACGTGCGTTCTACATTAGGTTTTAAGCGTATCCCCGGTCTCTGTGAATAACAGGTTCGCCACCAACCCCAGAATCGATCGCTTGCCCTTGCTCAGAGTCAACCAAAAAAAGTGCCTGTAAGTCATTGACGAATCGTTCTCCCAGCGCAGTCGGCCGACAGAACTCACTATCAGTGACCGTCAGCAAACCGCGATCGACAGCGCTGGCAAGCGTCAATTCAACCTGGCCGCGGTCGCAACCGGTGCGAGTCTCAAACATCGACAACGCGAAACCCTGCTTCAGACGCAGCGCATTAAGCATGAACTCAAAGATCAAGGACGACGTTGTCAGCGGCCGCGTTGGACAGAAATCACTGGCGGTGCCCATAGCGTCGATATAGCTGCGCGGATGGACTGGCCGCATGTAGCGGAAAACGCCGCGATTTGTCGTCAGCTTGCCATGCGCGCCTGCACCGACTGCGAGGTAATCTGCGAACTGCCAATAATTGAGGTTGTGCTGGCAAACATCGCCGTTGCGCGCAAGAGCCGATACCTCATAGTGGTGTAATCCGGCTTCGGCAAACATGTTGCTGGCCGCATCGCCCATTTCGGCCACGTCGTCTGGATCGGGCAGATCAGGCGGAAATGCATGAAACTGAGTATTCGGCTCCAGCGTCAGCTGATAGTACGAGATGTGGGAGACGTCCAGCGCGATGGCGGCACGGACATCAGCCAACGCCTGTTCACGTGTTTGTTCAGGCAGGCCGTACATGAGATCGACGTTGATTCGCTCAAATCCTGCCTGTTGCGCGTTGTGCACGGCATCAGCAATTTCTTCGGGGCCGTGCAGCCGCCCGAGCAGTTTCAGTTGTCTGGCATCAAAACTCTGACCACCAATGGAGACCCGATTGACACCGACTGACCGGTAACCCTTGAAGCTGCCGTGCTCTACAGCACCAGGGTTAGCCTCCATCGTGATCTCAGCATCGGTCGCAAAGGACCAATGCCCGGCCGCCGTGTCCAGCAACCGCCCAATATCGGCTGGCGCAAACAACGATGGCGTACCGCCGCCAATGAACACGGTCTCCACGCGCCGCCCACCGGTCACGCCGGCTTCGGCTTGCAGCAACATATCGTGGCACATCGCGTCGATATACTCGCGCTGCTGCGCGTCGCGGCGACTCGAATCGGCCGCCGCCGGATGAGAGTTAAAGTCGCAGTACGGACATTTCTTGACACACCAGGGCAAGTGCAAATACAGCGCGAGCGGTATGTCGGCGGGGTCAGGCCGGGCCATCGGTATGCTGTTTCAACGCGGGTAAGAGTTCGGCCAGGGCTCGCGCTCGATGACTGATACGGTTCTTCTCAGCCCGCGGCAGCTCAGCAGCTGTGCACCCGTGCTGCTCATCGAAAAACACGGGGTCGTAACCGAAGCCATCTGCGCCGGACGGCGCGTGGGCGATGCGCCCATGCCAACTGCCACTCGCGATGAGCGGCATCGGATCGCTCGCAGACCGCAGATAGACGATGACACACCGAAATGCGGCGCGTCTTGCACCATCGGATGGGTACTCTTGCATGCGCTCAAGCAGCAGCGCAACGTTATCCGCATCGCTGGCCAAGTCACCGGCAAAGCGCGACGAACGCACACCAGGGTGTCCATCCAACGCATCGACTTCCAGCCCGGAATCATCGGCGATTGCCGGTAGACCGGTCACTAATGCTGCATTGCGTGCCTTGATGATGGCGTTTTCGACAAACGTCGTGCCGGTCTCTTCGGCTTCCTCAACATCGAAGGCTGACTGTGCGACCAACTCGACCTGCAATGGTGCAAGAATGGCTTCCAGCTCGCGCAACTTACCAGCGTTGCCGCTGGCCAGGACCACCCGCGGCATCGCTAACCCACCTGCCCCAGTGCGTCGCGCTGTGCAACCAGCAGCGCCTCGATGCCTTGCGCCGACAGCTCCAGTAGCCGGTCCAGCTCGTCGCGACGAAACGCGTGACCTTCAGCCGTGCCCTGTACCTCAATAAAACCGCCGGCATCGTTCATGACGACATTCATGTCGGTCTCTGCCTCGGAGTCCTCAGCGTAGTCCAGATCCAGCACCGGCTCGCCGTTATAAATGCCCACCGACACGGCCGCCAATGCACCATGCAACGGATCACGTTTGATCGTGCCGCTCTTTAGTAGCCCGCGCACGGCTATCGCCAGCGCGACAAAGGCGCCGGTGATCGATGCGGTGCGGGTACCACCATCGGCCTGCAACACGTCACAGTCTAGCGTCACGCTGCGCTCGCCGAGCGCTTCCAGATCGACGACCGCGCGCAACGAGCGCCCGATAAGGCGCTGGATTTCCTGCGTTCGGCCAGACTGTTTGCCGCGCGCGGCTTCGCGGCCAATGCGCGTATTGGTCGATCCGGGCAGCATGCCGTACTCGGCCGTGACCCAGCCCTGCCCCTTACCGCGCAGGAAAGGCGGCACTCGGTTTTCGACACTGGCCGTGCACAGCACGCGTGTGTCGCCACAACTGATCAGTACGGACCCCGCTGCATGGCGGGTGTAACCCGTTTGAATGACAACAGGTCTGAGTTGGTCGACATCGCGACCACTGGGTCTTTGCATGATTTGGGCTCTTTATGGATTGCGGCAGAGACGCGGCCACTCAGTATAAAGCACCGCGCAGGATGTGCGGCGTCTGTTGCGGTCAGTCGACCCAACGCAGTGCAGCGACACTGGTGTTGTCAGCGCGGCGGCCATTGTTCTTGATCGCTAGATCGCACATGACCTTAAGCACAGTTGGGAATGGCATGCTGGTCTGGTAGGACAGCTCGACGATTTCCTCATCTGTGAGCCCCGACCACAATCCGTCGCTGCACAGCAGGAGCACATCGCCTGGGTACAGGCCGTGTTTTCGAGACACGGTAATGCCTGGCAGTGCATCATCGCCGCCCAGGCAAGACTCAACGTAATTGCGCATTGGATGGTCAAGGGCCTCGGAGCGACTGATCACGCCTTCATGGATCAACACTTCGACGTGTGAATGATCGCGAGTGACCTGCGCTACTGCTTCATCGCGCATAAGGTAAATGCGAGAATCACCCACATGCACCCAATAACAGGAATCGTCCTGCACGAGACACACGGCGCAAGTTGCGCGCGGTCGATCATCAACGTCAACTTCGCTGCCCATTTGAACAACGGCGTCATGAGCGGCACTAATTGCACGGTAGAGAAACCCTTGCGCATCAAAAATGGGCTGTGGCGTGGCAAGAAAAATCTCCTGCACAGCGGCTAGCGCGGTTTCCGCGGCATCGGCGCCACCCGCGTGACCACCCATGCCATCAAACACCATTAACAGTGCAGCCTCATCGCCGATGGCAATGGCTACCCGGTCCTGGTTGTCCTTGCGCTTGCCCACCAGGCTAAGTTTTGCGTACTCAATCTTCACGCAGCTCGTTATCCATCGGCGCTGTTCTGCCATCCCATGGCACGCTATCATTTCGCCCCCTCGCTCGGGCAAGCCCACGGCGCGGGACGGTTTGATTGCCTGAATTGACGCTACAGCACACACGTCAATCCGTAATTAGCGGCACAATACCAGCACAACGCCGGGCCTAGCTATGACCTGGCGCACATTCATGCAAGCCTTTGGGCTGCAGACAGGAAAACGATTCGGACACATGAGCGCCCTCATTTACAGCATGACCGGCTTCGCGCGCAGCGAGCTGAGTACGGAAATTGGCGTGTTCACCTGGGAGTTGAGGACGGTCAACCACCGCTACCTGGACATGCAACTCCGGCTACCGGACAGCCTGCGCCACGATGAACCAGCACTGCGCAAACTGATCTCCGGCAAGCTCGCACGCGGCAAACTGGACGCAACATTCAGCCTGCAGCAAGACCCGCTCGACGAAAACCAGGTCGGGTTGGATTTTGCCGTCATCCGCGGTTTACGCGATGCGGCGCGCAGCGCAGCCGGCGTATTTGCCGACCCGCTGCAGCCGCTTTCGACACTCGAACTACTGCGCTGGCCTGGCGTAATCAGTCAGCAACAGCATGATGCCGATGCCATGCAGGAACACCTGTTAGCTTCCATGTCAGCTGCACTGGAGCGCTTGTGCAGCATGCGGGCCAATGAGGGCAAGCACCTCGCGTCCTTGATTCTGGCGCGCTGCGATGACATTGAGGCGCTGGCGGCGCGCGTGCGCGATCGGCGCCCCGCTGTTGTCGAGGCGGCCCAGGCACGACTCCGGGAAAAGCTCGCCAGGATCGATGTTGAGTCGGACGACGGCCGCCTTGAAACCGAGCTGGTGCTGCAGGCACAAAAACTGGATGTCGACGAAGAACTCGACCGGTTGGACGGGCACATCGCCGAGTTGCGCCGGATCCTGGCCGAAGGTGGTCCCTGCGGTCGCAAACTCGACTTCCTGATCCAGGAGCTCAATCGCGAAGCGAATACGCTGGGCTCAAAATCAGCCGATGGCGAGACGACTGCCGCGGCGGTCGACATGAAAGTCGCCATAGAGCAGATGCGCGAGCAGGTACAGAACATTGAGTGACCGAAAGCGCAAGGGCCGCCTGGTGGTTATCTCGGCGCCGTCCGGCGCCGGCAAGACCACGCTCGTGCACAAGCTGATCGAACAAGAGCCTGATTTTGTGTTTTCCGTGTCCTATACGACACGCAAACCGCGCGAGACGGAAACACCCGGCGCGGACTATCATTTTGTCAGTAAGTCAGAGTTTCTGGCGTTACGCGATCGCGGCGAGTTCCTTGAATATGCTGAAGTGTTTGACAACTTCTACGCCACGGGTCGACGTGCCGTCGAGGGGCAGCTCAATGCCGGCAAGCACGTCATCGTGGAGATCGATTGGCAAGGCGCACGCCAGGTGCGTGAGCGGATGCCCGAATGTCGTTCCATTTTTATCGTGCCCCCGTCAATCGAGGCGCTCGAATCGCGGTTGCGCAACCGGCGTACGGATTCACCGGAAGTGATCGCGAGGCGGCTACGAGACTCGCTACTGGATCTGTCGCATTGGCGCGAGTTTGACTACATTGTCGTTAATGACGACCTCGACGCTGCGTTGCTCGAGCTGACCGGGATCGCCACAGGACGATTGCGGCGAAATCGCATCGGCACGAAAGCCACGGCTCGGATCATGGCCCGCATACTGGGAAACGCCTAGTTCGACCCGTCGCAGCAAATCCCCGGAAAGCGCCATAAACACTGGCTATCCTGGGCAATTTTCCATTAGACTATCTGATCGGCATCCAAAACTTGGCGCCTAGAGTCGTAAGGATCGGGTGGGGCTGACGCCAGAAGTGGCATGCAGCGCGCACGGTTGAATTTGCCGCCGATTGGCGATCACAAAAGGCGCTCAACAATTTTGCTGATAGTGCTTGGCCATCGCCAGCGCTATCAACAGCTAACAGGGTCGGCCAAAGGCCGGATTGACACAAGAACTGCGTTGCCACGGGTAGCGCAAAACGAGACTGAACAGAATCATGGCTAGAATTACCGTCGAGGACTGCCTCGAGAACATTGATAATATTTTTGACCTGGTACTGGTTGCTGCCAAGCGAGCACGCCGGCTGGCCAATGGCGCGGATGCAACGCTTGAGTGGGAAAACGACAAGCCTACGGTATTGGCGCTTCGCGAAATCGCCGAAGGCAACATCACACCAGCCATCCTTGACGAACCAGATCTACCGCCGGAAGACCTGTTGCGTCCGGAGCCCGTGCAGGAAGATGTGATGCCGTTGCGCGCTCTGGGCCTCGGTGACTAACACACCCGCAGGCAATACGAAGCGCCCAGGATGACCGTTATGCACATGACAAACGGACACCGATAATGTCGACAGTAGGCGAGCGCGGCTATGACTACGCCACGAGCCTGCTGGCAAGAATCCCGAACAGCCGCTGGGCGACCGGGCTATCAAAACTGCTCGACGAAATTAAGGACTACATGCCACCTGAGCAGGTGGCCGAAGTCATACGCGCTTACGAATTCGGCGCGCAAGCGCACTACGGGCAGAAGCGCAAATCGGGCGCCCCATATATCTCGCACCCCGTTGCCGTTGCGACCATCCTGGCAGAAATGCGCATGGACTCTGAGACCATCGCGGCCGCCATTCTGCATGATGTGATCGAAGACACGTCGGCCGCCGGCGAGGAACTCGAAGAGAAGTTCGGCAAACCGATCCGCACATTGGTTGAAGGTGTGACGAAGCTCGACCAGGTGCAATTCAAGAGCCGCGCGGAAGCGCAGGCAAGCAGCTTCCGAAAGATGCTGCTGGCGATGATCGAAGACATTCGCGTCATCCTGGTCAAACTGGCAGACCGACTGCACAACATGCGTACGCTGGAGTCCATGCCAATTGAGAAGCAGCGACGCATCTCACGCGAAACGCTTGAGATCTACGCACCGATTGCCAATCGGCTGGGCATCAACACGATCAAGACCGAGCTCGAGGAGCTGGGTTTTCGCCATCTGCATCCATTTCGCTACCAGGTCATCAAGAACGCGCTGCGCAAGACGACCGGCAATCAGCGCCAGATGGTGCAGAAACTGACCAAGACCTTCAGCAACGCCCTGCAACAGCATGACGTGCGTGGAGAGGTACTTGGCCGTCGGAAAAATCTCTACAGCATCTACCAGAAGATGCAGCGCAAGCGCACGCCACTCAGCGAAATTGTCGATGTCTTCGGATTTCGCATTATCGTCGATTCGGTCGACACTTGTTATCGCACGCTGGGCATCGTGCACAAGCTATACAAGCCCATGCCGGGGCGCTTCAAGGACTACATTGCAATTCCGCGCATGAATGGTTACCAGTCTTTGCACACGACGTGTTTCGGGCCTAGCGGCATCCCTCTGGAAATCCAAATCCGTACTTCTGCCATGGACATGCTGGCCGAAGATGGCATCGCCTCGCATTGGCAATACAAGGCGACAGATCAAGACGCGAGTTCGTCACAGGGCCGCGCGCGTGAGTGGCTTGGCCGGCTAATGGAAATGGATCAGATGGAGAACTCGGAAGAGTTCATGGAAAACGTCAAGGTCGATCTTTTCCCCGACAAGGTTTACGTGTTCACGCCCAAGGGCGACATCCTGCGCCTGCCACGCGGCGCAACGCCCGTCGATTTCGCTTACGCTGTACATACGGATGTCGGCAACCGCTGCGTTGCCGCCAAGATTGATCGACGTCTCGTGCCGCTTCGCAGCCAACTGACCAACGGTCAGAGTGTCGAGATCATCACCGCAAAAGGCGCAAAACCAAACCCCAACTGGGTCAACTATGTCGTCACTGCGAAAGCGCGTACGGCAATTCGCCAATACCTCAAGAATCTGCGCCGCGACGAGGCGCGTGAGCTTGGCAAGCGCATGCTCAACCAGGCGCTAGCTGAGTTCAATCTGAACGTTCGCAAGATACCCAGTCAGCGAATGCAGTCTTTACTCGACCAACTCGGCCTGAACAACACGGTTGAGCTGTACGAGCAACTTGGTCTGGGCGAACGCCTGGCGCCACTTGCCGCTCGTCATCTGGCGGTAGACGACAGTGAAGAAAATGAGCACGACAATGAGCGGCCGTTAACCATCACAGGCACCGAAGGTATGGTCGTGACCTACGGGCGCTGCTGCCACCCAATACCTGGCGATACGATCATGGGCTACTTGAGTTCAGGGCGCGGTATCGTGATCCATCGCACTCAGTGCGGCAACCTGGCGAGTTATCGCAAGCAATCGCAAAAGTGGATTAACGTCGATTGGGTTGACGGCATCGACCAAGCCTTCGATGTGCAGCTTCAGGTCGAAGCTGCCAATCGCATGGGCGTGTTAGCTGAAGTGGCCGCAACCATTGCCGAGGTCGGCTCAAATATTGACCAGGTCGAAGTGCGGTCACGCGATATGGACGTTTCAACGCTGCTGTTCAATATTGAAGTTCGCGACCGCCAGCATCTGGCCGATGTTATCCGCAGCATTCGTGGCATGCGCAGTATCCAGAAGGTCACACGCAGTCTCGTTTGAGCCCTTCGCCCGATATCCAGCTCAACCGGTGTCTCGCCTCGCCTATAATGCGGCAACCCATTCAGCTTCATTGGAGAACGTCATGTCCAGGCAACCTATTTCAACGGACAAGGCACCCGGTGCGATTGGCACCTACTCGCAGGCAATTCAAACGGGCGGCCTCGTCTTCGCCTCTGGGCAGATACCGCTGGACCCGCAAACGATGGAAGTTATCGATGGCGACTTCGCCGAGCGCACGCGCCAGGTGTTTCGAAACCTAGATGCAGTCGCACGCGCCGCGGGGGGTACGTTAAACGATGCGGTCAAGCTGACTATTTTTCTGACAGACATGGACAACTTCGCAACCGTCAACCTGATTATGGAGGAGTTCTTCACGTCGCCCTTTCCGGCCCGTGCGGCGGTTGGCGTCGCCAGCCTGCCAAAAGGCGTTGATGTTGAGGCAGACGCCGTCCTCGCGATCTGATCCCGGCCAATGAGCGATCTTACGGCGCCAGTGAGCGCACTCAAGGGCGTCGGCCCTGCGCTGGCGGAGAAACTCAAGCGCCTGGATGTCGAGCGCGTGGAAGACTTGCTGTTTCAATTACCGCTGCGCTATGAGGATCGCACGCGCGTCACGCCACTGGTTGCGACGCGCCATGGCCAGCGCTGCCTCATTCGCGGTGAAGTACTGCTGTCAGAGGTCGTCTTTCGCGGCCGGCGATCTTTGCTCGTGCGCATCGGTGACAATAGCGGCCAAATCACGCTACGGTTCTTCTACTTCACTAACGCGCAACGCGATGCATTGGCGAAAGGCGCGTTCGTGAGTTGCTACGGAGAGGTGCGGCACGGGCCGGCGGGCAAGGAGATGGTGCATCCCGAGTACACGATCCAACGTGCCGATGAAACGCCGGAGACAGCGCCGTCGTTAACGCCAGTTTATCCATCGACCGATGGACTCCATCAAGGCCGGATGCGCCAGTTGGTCAAGCAGGCTCTCGCCATCATGCGCCGCTCGCCGCCGGATGAGCTATTGCCGCAGATCGTTCGCGACGACAGCGCCCTGCCAACGCTGGTCGAAGCCATCGAATATCTACACGCACCACCACCTGGCATCGACATGGACAGCATGGCTTCAGGTATGCATCCCTGCCAACGAAGACTCGCGATCGAAGAGCTGCTCGCACAACACCTGAGCTTGCGACAGTTACGTATGCAGCTGCAGCAGGAGGGCGCGGTACCGATCGCCATCGGTAGCGCGCTGCGCCAGCAATTCATCGATCGCCTGCCATTCGAAATGACTGGGGCGCAACAGCGCGTGCTGGAAGATATCGGTCACGATATGGCGCTGACCAAACCGATGCTGAGGTTAGTGCAAGGCGACGTCGGCTCGGGCAAGACAGTTGTCGCGGCGGGTGCGGCGGTGGCAGCCATCGAAGCCGGACTGCAGTGCGCATTGATGGCGCCAACCGAACTCCTGGCAGAGCAACACTATCGGAATTTCTGCGCATGGCTGGAGCCGCTCGACATCTCAGTGACCTGGCTGACGGGCAGTCTGAAATCCGCCGCGCGGCGAGAATCACTGGCGGCACTGTCCAACGGCGAGGCGCAAATGGTCGTCGGTACGCATGCGCTCTTTCAGGCAGGCGTGTCGTTCGCCAACCTTGGGCTGGTCATCATTGACGAGCAGCATCGTTTTGGCGTGCATCAGCGACTTGCGTTGCGAGACAAGGGTGAAGATGGCCAACGTCTGCCGCACCAATTGGTCATGACCGCAACGCCCATACCAAGAACGCTCGCGATGACAGCTTATGCCGATCTTGATACCTCAATTATCGATGAGCTTCCCCCGGGCAGGACGCCAGTCAATACGGTCGTCGTCCCGGATGCACGCCGTGATGAGGTTGTCGACCGGGTACGCGACGCTTGCCGACAGGGTCGCCAGGCTTACTGGGTATGCCCGCTAGTCGAAACATCTGACGTACTGGACTTTCAGGCGGCTGAAGAAACCGCACAAATCCTGCGCGAGCAACTGCCGGATGTGTCTGTCGGGCTCATTCACGGGCGCCTGCATGCGCGCGACAAGGAAGCCATCATGAGCGCTTTCAGCGCTGGTGAGCTCCAGCTGCTGGTCGCGACCACAGTTATCGAGGTCGGTGTCGACGTGCCGAATGCCAGCCTGATGATTATCGAGAATGCAGAGCGAATGGGGCTATCGCAACTTCATCAGCTTCGCGGACGCGTCGGTCGGGGCAGCGCAGCGAGCAGCTGCGTGTTGCTCTACAAGCCACCGTTATCGCGCACCGCCAAGGCGCGACTAGCGGTGCTACGCGATAGTAATGATGGCTTTGTGATTGCACAGCGTGACCTGGATCTTCGCGGTCCGGGAGAGGTGCTAGGCACTCGCCAGACCGGCGCAATGAACCTGCGAATTGCCGATCTGACACGCGACGCCGACTTGCTGAGCGGCGTGCAAACGGCCGCCAATCAGTTGCTACAGGACCAGACCGCAGCCGGTGAGCTGCGCATTTGCAGAATCATCGCACGGTGGATTGGCAGCGCAAGTCGTTACGGGAATGTTTAAACTACGCATCTCCAACGATTGGCAGCGTGCCGGGCAGGCAGCTGTGAACAGGCGTCTGTAAGCGATGAGCGTAACGGAAACACTAAACCCAGCATTACCGGCCGGGCAGCCAGCATGCTGGCAATCTGAGCCGTCGGTCGGCGGCAGCCTCGCCGACTGGTTGCTGAGCGACCGCCTCATGACGCCGGACATGCAACGATCGCTGGCGCACCCGATTGCGATCAATGTGCTTCGCGAAGAGTTTGTTCCGGCACCTGTCGATGTTGCCGCGCTGATCGAGGACTGCCCTTCCGAGCTCTGGCTAAGAGAGATTGTCATGCGGGCGAACGGCGTTCTGCTTGTGCACGCCTTGTGCTTCGCGACTGCCGCAACGCTCAAGAAGCACCTGTGGCTGAAGACTCTGGGTGACCGGCCGCTGGGCGGTCAGTTGGCGACACTTGACGGGGTCGCGCGAACGCATATGAGCTTCTGCGCGGCCGCGCAGCTGCACGGTGATCTCGCCTCCAAGGCAGGGCCTGGGGCATGGGCGCGGCGTTCGGTATTCGAACTGCAAGGCAGCAAGCTGGTGCTGATCGAGCATATGTCGGCAGACCTCACGACATCCGCGCGCCTGACAGACGATCACTGACGCAGGCGACCGATATGTGGCAGCAAGTGCTAAAGCAGCTTGGCGTTTACGCACGACTGATGCGACTCGACCGCCCTGTGGGTATCTGGCTGTTGGCCTGGCCCATGCTCTGGGCGTTGTGGATTGCCGGCGAAGGCCAACCGGACCAGACCGTGCTGGTCGTGTTTCTGCTGGGGGCAGTTGTCACGCGCTCCGCTGGCTGTGTCGTGAACGACCTGGCTGACCGAAGACTGGATGCTGAAGTACGGCGTACACGCGGGCGCCCACTGGCCACCGGTGAAATCGGC
>JBCCCC010000084.1:0-14009 GCA_039033695.1 Pseudomonadota bacterium
AGCGCCGTGTCGTTACCGATCACCTGGGCCGCCACCATGGCTGTCGCTTCTGGTATGACCGGGTTGACCTTGCCCGGCATGATGCTCGAACCCGGTTGCAACGCAGGCAATGCAATCTCTCCCAGACCGGCAAGCGGCCCTGAATTCATCCAGCGCAGGTCGTTGGCAATCTTCATCAGGCTCACGGCGATCACGCGCATCTGGCCAGATAGCTCAACTGCCGTATCCTGGCAGGCCAATGCTTCAAAAAACGATTCGGCAGGTGCAAATGCGACACCAGTTTGCTCCTCGAGAAGTCGCGCGACTTTCTCGCCGAACTTTGGATGTGCGTTGATACCACTGCCAACCGCCGTGCCGCCCTGCGCGAGGCGCGTCAGCCGCGGCAGTGTCGATTCGAGCCGCGCAATACCTTGCGTGATCTGAGTACGCCATGCGAGCAATTCCTGGCTCATACGCACCGGCATCGCATCCATCAAATGCGTGCGGCCGGTCTTGATGACTGCATCCGTCTGGGCGGCCTTGGTCTCGAGCACATCGGCCAGGTGCTGCAGGGCCGGCAGCAGGCGCTGCGTCACGCCGAGCGCTGCGCTAACGTGAATTGTCGTGGGGATCACGTCGTTACTGCTTTGGCCCATATTGACATCATCATTCGGGTGCACCGGCGCCCCACGCGACTCGCTTGCCAGCCGGGCAATGACCTCGTTGGCGTTCATGTTTGAGCTGGTCCCGGAGCCAGTTTGAAATACGTCGACTGGAAATTGGGACAGATGCTCACCATTGATGATTGCGCTGGCTGCCTGCTGAATCGCGGCTGCCTTGCCCGACGAGAGCAGCCCCAACTCACCGTTGGCACCGGCAGCCGCCCATTTGACACGCGCCAACGCGCTGACGAAGCTCGCGGGCATCGGCTCACCACTGATACTGAAATTGTTCACGGCGCGTTGCGTCTGTGCTCCCCATAACGCCTCCGCCGGCACTTGCAGCTCGCCCATGCTGTCGCTCTCGGTACGGTATTTGTCGTTACTCATGACTGTTCTGTGTGCTCCAACATCGGTTAACGCGGGCACTACACCGCCCGTGTCGTTGATTCAGGTGGTGTATCATTAGGGGTTTGTGCAGTCTTGTCCAGCTCCGCTGGCACCAAATAAAGTGAAGCCTATGCCTGCCCATCATCTGCGCGCGCTATCCCCGTTGGACGGGCGTTATGCGGGCAAAGTCGAACCGTTGCGCAATATTGCGAGCGAATTTGGCCTCATTCGTTATCGCGTGCTGGTCGAAGTGCGCTGGCTGCAGCTGCTTAGCGAATCGCCCGAGATACCAGAGTTGGGGACGCTTCCGGACGAGATCAATAGCGAACTGGATCGGCTGGCGAACGCGTTCAGCGACGAGGATGCCGAGGGCGTCAAGCGCATTGAAGCAACCACAAACCACGACGTGAAGGCCTGCGAGTACTTCATCAAACAGGCATTCGGCGAGCATCCCGAAGCCGCATCGATCGCCGAGTTCATTCATTTCGGCTGCACGTCCGAGGATATCAACAACCTGTCCTATGCACTGATGCTGCGCGATGCCCGCGATGCGGTACTCTTGCCGGCGATGCGCTCGGTGACTGATAGCCTGGCCGATATGGCTGCCCGCTATGCCAGTGAGCCCATGCTCAGCCGCACGCACGGCCAAACGGCCAGCCCGACCACCCTCGGCAAGGAGTTCGCCAATGTGGTCGCACGCCTCGACCGTCAGATCGCTCAATTCGAGGCGGTTATGCCGCTCGGAAAATTCAACGGTGCGGTGGGCAACTACAATGCCCATCTCAGCGCCTATCCCGAAGTAGATTGGCCGGCGCTGACCGGTCGGCTCGTGAATCAATTGGGCTTGACGCGCAACACGATGACTACCCAGATCGAACCGCACGATTGGGTCGCCGAATACGCGCATGCCATCGAACGATTCAACACGATACTGATCGACTTCTGCCGCGACGTGTGGGGCTATGTGAGCCTCGGTTATTTCAGTCAGCGCGTTGTCCAGGGCGAAGTTGGCTCTTCGACCATGCCGCACAAGGTCAACCCGATTGATTTCGAGAATGCCGAGGGCAATCTTGGCGTCGCCAATGCCATGTTGGCGCATTTTGCCTCCAAGCTGCAAGTTTCGCGCTGGCAGCGTGATCTGACCGACTCGACGGTGCTGCGTAATCTTGGCAGCGCTCTGGGCTACACGCTGATTGCCTGTAAGTCGTGCGAACGCGGACTTGGCAAGCTCGAACTCAATGCGCAACGTCTGATCGCCGATCTGGAAGACAGTTGGGAGGTCCTCGCTGAGCCCATCCAGACCGTCATGCGCCGCTATGCTGTCGCCGACGCCTACGACCAACTCAAGGCACTCACTCGTGGGGAGCGTATGAACGAACAGCGACTCGCCGAGTTCATTGACGGCCTGGCGATCCCGACGCACGCCAGAGATAATCTCAAAGCATTGAACCCAGCCAACTACACGGGTCTGGCCAGTGCGCTTACGAAGCAGTTTCTGGACGGTCGCTCGTCCGCGAAGTAGCGGGCCAGCAGATCATCACGCTGACATGACCTGGGCCGTTTTTGACATAATATGATACGTGACGAGATCAGCATCGCAACGGCGGACTGGCACCATGACAACGCCGATATCCGTATGATTCGCGAGCGTGTTTTCGTGGTTGAGCAGCGAGTGCCTGCGCACGAAGAATGGGACGACCAGGATGAGCTTAGTGCGCACTTGCTGGCACGAACGGCAAAACGTGACGCAGTAGGTACGGGGCGCTTGCAACCGGACGGTAAGATCACTCGCATGGCAGTGCTGGAAGACTGGCGCGGAAAAGGCGTTGGCGAGGCATTGCTTGAGGCGCTGATCGTAGCAGCGGTGCGCCAGGGCGCGGCGATTCCCTGGTTGCATGCACAAGTCAGCGCCATCGGCTTTTATGAGCGGTTTGGCTTTGCCACTGATGGCAATCCATTTGACGAGGCGGGTATCCCCCACTGCCTGATGCGAATGACCCGAACCTGAGGTGTCATTTACACACTGCTCAGCAGGCCGCGGGATAAATCGCGTGTTCGGAGCAGGGTTGAGAATGACGGCAGCAGAACAAACTGAGCGACAAGGCGAGCGCTGGGTACTATCCAGTCGCCGCGACATGCGCGAAGCGGCAAGCCTGATCTGTGCCGAAGCCGAGCGTAAGGTGTCGATCATGACGCGCGATCTTGAGCCTGGGATCTACGATCACCCGGACTTTGTCGACGCAGTCAAAAAGCTTATTCTGTCGCGGCGCTTCGCTCGGGTCAGAGTGCTGATTTCCGACCCGTCGCGTGCCATCAAGAATGGCAACCGGCTGGTTACCATGGGACGACGACTAAACAGTTTTATCGAATTTAGAAATGTGCATGAAGATTATCGTGAACGCCCTGAGGCCTATTGCATCGCTGACGATAAAGCCATTGCCTATCGTCTGGACGCGGGGCGCTGGGATGGCATTGCCGATAGCTGGACGCCACCAGTCGCACGCAACTACTTACAGTCATTCGATGAGATTTGGTCGGCCAGTGAGGTTGAAAACGAGTTTCGCAACCTGCACCTGTAGCCCATGACAGAACTCACCACCGATATTACTGTCTCGGCGATAGCCCGCAAAGACGATGCCTTTCTTTGCATTGACGAGGTGAGCTCGCTCGGGGTCGTGCTGAACATTCCGGGTGGTCACATTGAAGCCGGCGAGACCCCTGAGCAAGCAATCGTCCGTGAAGTACGTGAGGAAACGCGCTGGCAGTTTGAGCCGACTGGCTTTGTCGGCGCCTATTTGTGGCTGGATCAGCACCGTGCCCGTCGTTGTATGCGCCTCGTATTCTGTGGTGAAGCCCTCGTCGAGCACGCTGATGCACCGCTCGATACGGGCATTCTCGCGGTCAACTGGTGCTCTCGCGAGGCTATTGACAGCCAAAAGCACCGCCTGCGCGCACCAGTAGTGCTCAACGCCATCGACGACTATCTCACGGGCCGCCGCGAGCAGCTCAATCTGCCCCCGCACGACGACACGCAGTCTCTGCTGGACGAACTCGCCCCACTCGCCCACAAACTCTGACTTGCCCGGCAACACGCTGCCATATGCGGCGAGTTGACTTACAATAAGGGCATGAGCGTCGCAGCCTCAAAATCACAACGCGTCATTGTCGGCATGTCCGGAGGCGTTGACTCGTCTGTCGTGGCCTGGCTACTCAAGCGCGAGGGTTTTGCAGTCGAAGGGCTGCACATGACCAATTGGGAAGCCGACGATGAGTACTGTAGTGCCGCGGAAGACTTGCAAGACGCGCGCAAAGTCTGCGATGCGCTGGATATTCCGCTACATCATGTGAACTTTGCTGCCCAGTATCGTGACCGGGTGTTTGCGTATTTTCTCGACGAGTATGCGCGCGGGCGCACCCCGAACCCGGATGTATTGTGCAACAGAGAAATCAAATTCGGTGTGTTTGCCGACTATGCGCGGCGTCTTGGCGCTGCGCTCATAGCGACGGGACACTACGCCCGTACGCGTCGCGTTGGCGGCGTCACGCAGCTGCACAAAGGCATCGATACCAATAAGGATCAGAGCTACTTCCTGCATGCTGTCAACGGAGATGCGCTGGATACCGTTCTGTTCCCGCTCGGCGAGCTGGACAAACCCGCGGTGCGACGATTGGCGAGCGATGCGGGTCTGCCAACACACCGCAAGAAAGACTCGACTGGCATTTGCTTTATTGGCGAACGTCCGTTTCGCGAGTTCCTGAGTCGCTTCTTGCCCGCCCAACCTGGTGATATCAGAGCGCTGAACGGCCAGATCATCGGCCGACATACCGGACTGATGTACTACACGGCGGGTCAGCGCCAGGGCCTTGGCATCGGCGGCACACGAGATGGCAGCGACGATCCGTGGTATGTCGCCGGCAAGAACCTGGAACGCAATGAACTGCTTGTCGTGCAAGGGAGCCAACACCCTGCGCTCTACCACGATCGCGTGCGCTGCGAGGACGTCACGTGGATCAACTCACCGCCAGCGGGGCTGGCGGACGGCATACGGCTAAGTGCCAAAGTGCGCTATCGGCAGGCCGACCAAGCTTGCAACGTGCAGTGGCATGACGATAAAGGCATCGACATCGTTTTTGACGAACCGCAATGGGCGCTTGCGTGCGGGCAGTACGCCGTCCTGTACGATGGCGATCGGTGTCTTGGTGGCGGCGCAATCGATGCCATTGCCACGCTTGCACAGCCGGACTCGCGGCGACTTACCGCCTGAGCGATCACAGGCCTGGCTAAGGCCAGATTCGTCCTGTGAATAGCCACTATCGAGCGCCGATGCGGCCACGCGGGGTGCCGCTTCCGATATAATGGGCGGATAAATTACGTGGGACAATTCAGCGCCGCCCGTCGGCGACTCTCGGAGGCAACATGAAAGACTCATTCGGCGCTCGCGCAAGCTTGCAAGTCGGCGACAGCACATTTGACATCTTGCGATTGGACGCGGTTAGCGAAGGCCACGTCAGCAAGCTGCCCTACTCGCTCAAGATTCTGCTCGAGAACCTGCTGCGACACGAAGACGGCTCTGACGTGACGCGCGACGACATTGTCGCGTTGGCGAGCTGGGACCCTAAAGCGGCCCCGGACACCGAAATCTCGTTCACGCCAAGCCGCGTTATCTTGCAGGATTTCACGGGCGTCCCGGCCGTCGTTGATCTCGCCGCGATGCGAGATGCAGTCGTCAAACTCGGTGGCGATGCGGATGCGATTAACCCGCTATCGCCTGCTGAGCTGGTTATCGACCACTCTGTACAGGTCGACAACTACGGCAAACCCAATGCCCTTGACCTGAACAACAAAATCGAATTCCAACGCAACAAGGAGCGTTATTCCTTCCTGCGCTGGGGCCAGAACGCGTTTGACAACTTCAAGGTCGTCCCACCGAACACCGGTATCGTTCATCAGGTGAATCTGGAGTACCTTTCACGGGTCGTATTTGACGCAGAACGCGACGGCAAGCGTATGGCCTATCCAGACACGCTGGTCGGTACTGACTCGCACACAACCATGGTCAACGGTCTCGGCGTGCTGGGCTGGGGTGTCGGCGGTATTGAGGCTGAGGCTGCGATGCTTGGCCAGCCGATCACCATGCTGATCCCGCAAGTCATTGGCTTCAAGCTGACGGGCAAGCTGAAGGAAGGCACAACGGCGACTGATCTGGTGCTTACCGTAACCGAGATGCTGCGTAACAAGGGCGTCGTCGGCAAGTTTGTTGAATTTTTCGGTGACGGCTTGGATCACCTGCCGCTGGCAGACCGCGCGACATTAGGCAATATGGCACCTGAGTTTGGCTCGACGTGTGGCATCTTTCCGATTGACGGCGAGACCATTCGCTACCTTGAATTGTCCGGCCGCGACGCAGACCAGATCGCGCTGATCGAGGCCTATGCCAAGGAGCAAGGCCTGTGGCGCGAGTCCGGTGCCCCTGATGCACTCTACAGCGACACACTGGAATTGGACATGGGCAGCGTCGAGCCAAGTCTTGCCGGACCTAAGCGCCCGCAAGATCGCATTGCGCTCAGCGAAGCGCGCGAAGTGTTCCAGAAACACCTGGCAACCATGACTGAGCAACGCGCTGCGGACAAAGGCAGCATCACAGCCAGCATCAATGGTGAAACGGCAGAACTGACCGATGGCGCGGTATTAATCGCGGCCATTACCAGTTGCACCAACACATCCAATCCGGCGGTTATGCTGGGTGCCGGGCTATTGGCACGCAACGCCGTTGCCAAAGGCCTCAAAGTGAAGCCGTGGGTCAAAACGAGTCTCGCACCGGGTTCTCGCGTCGTGACCGACTATCTGGAAAAGGCTGGTCTGCTCGATGATCTGGCTGCGCTGGACTTTCATACGGTCGGTTACGGCTGTACCACTTGCATTGGCAACTCCGGGCCATTGCTGCCCGAGATCGACGCCGCAGTACGCGAGTCGGAACTGGTCGGCTGCAGCGTGCTATCCGGCAATCGCAATTTCGAAGGCCGCATCCATCCGCTCGTCAAGATGAATTTCCTGGCGTCACCACCGTTGGTCGTGGCCTACGCGATCGCCGGCACCATGACCGCCGATGTCTTTGACGAGCCGCTGGGCACAGATAGCGACGGGCAGCCCGTCTACCTCAAAGATATCTGGCCAAGTCAGAAAGAAATCCACGATGCGATTCTTAGCAGCATCGATTCGACTATGTTCAAGCAAAGCTATGCGGGTGTGTTTGAAGGAGACCAGAACTGGAATGGCCTTAGCATTCCGGATGGCGAGATCTATGAATGGGATGCGGATTCGACTTACGTCAAGAACCCGCCCTATTTTGACGGCATGCAACGTGAGTCGGGTGATACCGACGATATCGTTGGCGCGCGTGTACTCGCCTTATTGGGCGACTCCGTCACGACCGATCACATCTCGCCAGCAGGCAGTATTGCCCAGGACAGCCCCGCCGCGGAATACCTCAAAGCCCAGGGCGTTAAACAGCACGAGTTCAACTCCTACGGCTCGCGACGCGGCAACCATGAAGTCATGATGCGAGGCACCTTTGCCAACATTCGCCTGCGCAATCAACTGGCGCCTGGCACGGAGGGCGGTTGGACGAAAATGCAACCCTCGGGTGAGCAAATGACGATCTTTGATGCGGCGCAACAGTATGCACAAACCGGCACTCCGCTCATGGTCATTGCCGGCAAAGAGTACGGCACGGGTTCTTCGCGCGATTGGGCTGCCAAAGGCACGCTGCTGCTCGGCGTCAAAGCTGTTATCGCTGAAAGCTTCGAACGCATTCACCGCTCGAACCTGATTGGCATGGGCGTGCTGCCATTGCAGTTCCGCGATGGTGAGAGCGCGTCAACCCATGGATTGACTGGCACGGAATCGTTTGCGATTACTGGACTTGCCGGTAAAACGCCGAAGCTTGTGACCGTGACGGCCACCGCAGAAGACGGTACTCAAACCAGCTTCGACGCGCGCGTTCGCATTGATACACCAAAAGAATGGGACTATTACCGCAACGGCGGTATTTTGCAGTATGTCCTTCGGCAACTGGTCGACAATAAGGCCGCATGATGCGCAAGGCGCTGACATCGGCCCGTAGCAACCGCACAACGGTTACTACGGGCCAGATCAGTGAGCCTGGCGCTCATGTACGTTTCGGAGATCAACCGTATGTTTGAACGCCTTCGCCAGACACGCATCAGCGGCGACAGACGCTGGATAATGCCCGTATCAATCACCGCGGGCGTTGTTTTTCTGCTGCTGATTATCCTGAGCTGGTATTGGTCGCGTGAGCCCGACGTGTTTTGGGTAGACACCAAGATCGATGGCGAGACGGCGACGATAGGTTTCGCAACCACCAACACATTGATCAAGGTTGCCGAAACCTTGCTCGAGAAGCCGGGCGGCATGCTGGTCAATGACATTGGCATTCCCGGTGTATTTCTCGACAACATACCGAGCTGGGAAATCGGCGTGCTGACACAGGTACGCGATTTGTCGCGTGTGATGCGTAATGACTATAGCCGCTCACAGTCGCAATCGAGTGAAGACCCTGATCTTGCCGCAGCAGAGTCAAGGTTTTTTATCGATTACAACAAGTGGTTGCTGCCGGCGGCCGAATCAGAATACCGCAAAGGCATTGAATCGCTGCGCGGCTATGAAAGCCGTTTACTCGATCCCGAGGCGCGAGAGGCGCAGTTTTTTGCCCGCGCTGACAATCTGCGCGAGTGGCTCGGCCAAGTCGAGAAGCGGCTCGGCAATTTGTCGCAAGCGTTGACGGCCAGCGTCGGCCAGGCGCGCGTCAATACCGACCTTGCCGGCGAGTCCGCGGCAGTTGCCGGCGGGGGCAGCAACACTGAGGACGTCATGGTCAAGACGGGCTGGTTTCAGCTCGATAATGTGTTCTTTGAAGCACGCGGCAGCGCGTGGGCGCTGGTGCACTTTCTGCGCGCGGCGCAATTCGACTTTGAAGATGTCCTCGCCGACAAAAATGCGACGGTCAGCCTGCGGCAAATCATCCGCGAGCTCGAATCCAGCCTTGAACCTTTGCACAGCCCGATCGTCCTCAATGGCAGCGGCTATGGCATATTCGCGAATCACTCTCTGGTCATGGCCTCGTATCTATCACGCGCCAACGCGGCCGTTATCGATCTTCGCGAGTTGCTCGACCAGGGCTAGTTAACGATTCAACCTGCGCAACAAGTTCGTCTGCCCACAAAGCGCAGGCGCCGGGTCCTGGGTGATAGCCATCGCTCGCCAACAGGTCTTGTCGGTCAGGAAAATCCGTGTGCAGCGCTTTGACATCGTTGAAGTGCGCAGCGATATCCAGGCGCGCAGATTCAAGCATGCGCGCACGCCAACCCAGCACCCAACGCAACGGGCGCGGTAGCAACGTGAACTGCCCCATGGGCGGTACCGGCGCAAGGTAAATGCGCGACACACCGCGCTCACGCAGGCGGCTGCGAATCAGCACAAGCTGATCTTGCCAATGTTTGCGACTGCTCAGCCCGACCGCATCGTTCACGCCGAGCAATACCAGCGCAATGCTGGCCTCATCTCGCGGTTGCGGCGAGCGAACGGCGAGCATGCTGACAAGCTGCCGAGCGCGCAGCCCGTTACCGCCGATAGTCTGCCACTCGAGCGAAAGTGCGTCGCGGGCGGCTATTCGTTCAGCCAATTGCAAACCGACACTTTGCGCTCCTGTCTCGCAACCAACGCCCATCGCGGTTGACTCACCGACGACCAGCAGGCGCGCGGTGGGCTTTGCGCTGGCATTGCCAAGCTGGCCCTTTTCCGCATTGCCGAGCAACGCGGGCATCCGCGGCGCACGCAGGCGCAACCATAAGCCCTGCGCCAGTGTTACCGGCGAAAGACTCGCGAACGCGAGCCAGAAGAGAAACGGGTAACGAACGATCATGCGGCTACCAGAGCCAGGCGGGCAATACGCGATGCGTGCCGCCGAGTTCACGGTCAACTGCTCTGGCATCTGGTACGAATTGCTCCACGCGTTTCCAAAACGCACGCGAGTGGTCCATATGGTGACTGTGGGCGAGCTCATGAACACAAAGGTAGTGCACAAGAGACGGCTTTAGAAATACGCCAGCGTAATTCATGCTGATCGTGCCGCGACCGGAATAACTGCCCCAGCAGGTTTTTTGGTTGCGCACTTGCAAGCGGCTAAACCGAGCACCCATTTGCCCCGCCAACGGCGTCAATAACTGCAGATACATCGAACGCGCGCGTGCGACCAATTGCTGGCGCACGGCAGCCTTCAGGCGTGCTTGGGGAATTGCGTTATCGCCAGACAGGCGCAGTACGAACTGGGTTGGCCCGCTACCTGGGCGCACCGACGTACGAAGCGCGTGACCCGAGCGATACTGGCGTTGTATCTGCCAACGCTCGCCAACCGCCTCAAGCTCAAGGGCCTCGGGCATTGACGAGTCGACAGCGCCGAAGCGCTCAACCTGTTGATCAACAGCGTTGGCCAGCCACTCGCGGTGATCATACAGAAAAGCCGAAATCTCCGGCGCCGTTGTTGCGTGTGGCACGACCAACTCAGCTGAGCCATCATGCATCACTTGGAGAATTAGCCGTCGCGCCCGACGGCTGCGGCGAATTCGAGGTATCGCCGCCGTATGCGGCGCATCGTCGAACAGTGACAGCTGTTCAGCCGAGGTCGCGGCTGTCATTCCGGCCGCCACCCCGTGCCAAACAATACTGGAAAGCGCTTACGGAGAATCACCACTAAAACGCATCATATCGACCTCAATGGCTTCGGCAACGATCGCGCCGATCTTCGCGGTCTCGTGAACATAGAGCTCGACTTCCTGCTCGAGAACCAGATCGCCCTCGATAACGACATCACGCCCGATCACGATGCGTGGTTTCTTGTTCTTGTCTTTCTTGCCCCAGCTCCAGCCACTACTCTTTGGCTTTCGCACAATCACAGACTGTGCAACGCGGGTGCCATCTTTCAGTTCCATACCGCCATTGATGTTCTCCACATTGCCGTTGACCATGACATTGTTGAGCCTGATCTTACCGTTGACCGCAGAGATGTCGCCACCGACTTCGCTGCCACTGCCGACTGATATCAAACCATTCACTGTGGATACGTCGCCGGCGACACGGCTGTCAGGCCCGATCGAGTTGCGCCCATTGACGGTTTCGGATGAGGCGATATCCGCACCACGATCAATTTGAATACGCCCGTTGACACTTTCGACCGCGCCAGCCTGGACGTTTTCGGCAATCGAGATACTGCCGTTGACGGTTTCGAGATCGCCGCGCACAACAGCGCCAGGGCCGACACTCACTTTGCCATTAACGGTCGAGCCACCGTCGCTCGTCGCACCAGCTTCGATCTTGATGCTCTTGTTTACAGAGGCCGAACCACTGCAAGCGGCGGTCAAACAGACAAACGCTATAGGGACTAACAGGAGATTTATTTTTTTCATGCTCATGAGCTCCGATGATACCTCAAATCTTATCGATTGTTGGATACCGGAGCGGGCACAATGGTTTAGCGTGCCGCGAAGAAAGTGCGCTAGTGGAGCATTCAGGTCCGTTAGCGGCCTAGATTTGCGAGCGCTGTCTTTGCCGCCGTCAACTGCGGAGCGATGAGCAGCGCCTGTTCCAGGTGATCACGAGCCGCAGCCTTATCGCCTAGACGGGTATACACACTGGACAGGGCCAGGTGGGCCTGCTCCTCACCCCAATCCGGATGACCCACCGGGCGGCGCATATCATCAAACCGGTCGTACACAGATACAGCAAGCTGTAATTGATCCCGAGCTTGCTCAAGCCTCCGGGCATCGTCATAGCGACGCAGCACCGTGACAGCGTTCAGCAGCAACACGCGTGGATTCTCAGGTGCGATTGCCAGTGCCTTGCGCAGTTCGCGAGCCGCAAAGTTGCCTGCGACCAGTGCCGATAACGGCTGGCGTTTCGCCGCCAATCCGTGGCAAGCACCAATCAGCGCCAACGCTTCCGCAAACTCACGGTCCAGCTTGACCGCAGCTTTACCCTGGTCGATACACTGATCCAACATGACGCCCACGCGCAGCTCGATGTCGCCATCCAGTTCCGCCGCACGATAGGCGGCCAGCGCGGCGTAGTAATGCACGAGCTTCTGGTTGTCGCCTCGTGCCTTTTCGTCGGCGAGGCGCTTGCTGATTTCATTCAGATACAGATAATCGCCAGTATGTGCGGCAAACTCAATCACCGCGGCACGATCAGCGATTTCCGCCGGCTTCAAGGCCGCCTGCGCGGGCATAATAAACGATAGCGACAGCGCAGCCGCAACTAGTCTCAGGGTATTCATACGCTGAGCATACCGCGAAACAATCGCGAATCTGTGCGCTGTATCACTGTTTGTCAGGCTAGTGCGTTGATCGGCCGCGCTATACACTTCACGTCAACCCATCGAATTGCACCGAATATGCCTGATTTTATTGATATTGGCGCCAATCTTGCGCACGACAGTTTCGACGAAGACAGAGAACAGGTGCTGGCGCGTGCTAGGGCCGCTGGCGTTGGCCATATCGTGCTGACCGGTAGCAGCATTGACAGCAATGCGCGAGCCGCCGAGATCGCCAACGACCATACAGGCTTGTCTTATACCGCGGGCGTGCATCCACACCACGCCGATGACTATGATCGGCGAATGCATGAAACGCTTGCCCAACAAATGGCCGCGCCTGGGGTCAGTGCCGCCGGAGAGTGCGGCTTGGACTACTTTCGAAATTTCGCCAGCCATGAAAACCAGGCAGCGGCCTTTCGCGCGCAGCTGGAACTGGCCTGCGAGCATCAGCTACCGGTCTTTCTCCACCAACGGGACGCGCACGACGATTTCGTCGCACAGCTACGGCCGTTCCTTAATGACCTGCCTGCCGCTGTCGCGCACTGCTTTACGGCAGGCGAAGCAGAGCTCGATACTTATCTTGAGTTGGGGCTGTACATTGGAATCACTGGTTGGATTTGCGATGAACGACGCGGTGCGCACTTGCTGCCGCTGATGCCGCGCATTCCGGATGACCGGTTGATGATCGAAACTGATGCCCCTTACTTGCTCCCACGCACGATCCGACCACGACCAAAAACGCGGCGCAACGAGCCTTGCTGGCTGCCCGAAGTCGCGCGCGTCGTTGCTGCCGCGCGTCAACAGAGTGTGGATCAATTGGCGACACTCACCAGTGCCAACGCGACGCGCTTTTTCGGCCTCGACACCGCCTAGTTGCGTGGCTTCGATGTCACCTCGAGGCCTGTGCCATCAAATGCCGCATCGCGCAGCGTCTGCCACTGCAGGTAGAACGCGTTGCGGGTCTGACTACCGGACCGACCGCTGACACGCGGTAACTCCGCCAACAATTGCTGCTCCGTGCAGACATAGCTCGGCACGCCTTTACTGAAGTCAGCCTGTGCACCGAAGACGATACGCCCCTCGACCGGTATGTCGCGCACAACCTGTTTAACCGCAGCAACGCGATCAAACAGCGTGGCCTGCGGGTTGGCAATGGTATAGCGCCGACCTTGATCCATGATAGTCCAGTCCTGCATGCGATCACCGCCAAACACGATGCCGCGCACGTCCTTGGCATCAACGACAAATATTCCGTTGTCTGTGAGCAGAATGTGATCGATATGAATCTCGCCGTCGTCAGCCTTCGGCAGCACCACATGCGTCAATCGCTCGTAGCTGACCAACGCAAGACTGGCTTCCAGTGATGTCTTCTTGTTACGACTCACGAGCCAGTAGATCAACACCGCCAGCAACAAGATAGCGAACAGGAGGCCCGCATAGACCGGCCAGTACGCCGGCCCGGGTGCAACGAACGCGGCGCGCACATAGTCCTGCCATTGGATCGCATTCATGCCATCGCCTCGCGCAGCGCCGCAACCGTTGGCGCGATCGTGGTGAACGCCGCTGGGCGCTCCATCAACGCCGCCAATGCGGC
>JBCCCC010000085.1:0-13943 GCA_039033695.1 Pseudomonadota bacterium
CTTGACCTCGCATACTCGCTCGACCAGCGTCGCATAACCAACCTGTGGCGGCATGCCAGTAAGCCCCGCCGCGATTTGGGTGTCAAATACCCGGTTCGGTAACCGATTCGTCGTGATGTATAGCACCTCCAGGTCTTGGCGGCCGGAATGCAGCGTTAACGGCGTCGACAGCAAGCTCTCCCACAATGCGTCGTAATCGGCGTTTGTCAGCGGGTCAATCAATAAGGTGTCGTCTCCCACCAGCACCTGCGCCAGGCACAGAAGCGGATGGTAGGTACGCTCACGCAAGAACTCGGTGTCAAAGAAAACACTGTCTGCGTTTGCGATCATTTTCCTGGCACGATCAATATCGCCAGTACTATTAATGTAAAGGATAAGTCCCCCGAGGCATGCTACGTCGAGACAGCTGCTGCCCCGTTATGAAACAATGTAGCAGAGGTGGCTTTCCTTGCTTAAATTTTTTCGATTGATGGTGCCGGTCGCACTACTGCGGCGCGGCCCCCAGGACTTACCCTATTCCCAGTCGCTGTGCACGACAGCGCTGGTGATTGCGTTCGTATTGTCGTTAATGGCGTCGGCATTGGCGCAGGAGTCGCTATCTGCAACTGGCGGCCGCTTCATCGTCGCGATGTTGTTCTATGCGTTGTCGGTAACGCTCTTGCTGGCACTTTACCAGCTGCCAAATCGACTACTGCAGACGCTTACCGCAGGTTTTGGTGTTGCTGCCGTCTTTGGCGTTGTTGACATCTTGCTGTTGCTCGCGCAATTGGGCGGCCTGTCAGAGAGTGTCAGGATTACGGGGCTGCTGATGCTTGTGGCGTGGTCTTTGTTGGTGGATGGCCATATTCTCAGCGCCGCGCTCGATATTCGTCTGATCGCTGGCTGCACCTTGGCAATCGCCATTTTTGTGCCGCAGATCGCGTTGATTGCGGCCATTTCCAGTGGTGGTGCGGCGAACTAATGCACGTTCACATACTCGGAATTTGCGGCACTTTCATGGGCGGGATCGCAGCGCTCGCTCGCGCGGCGGGGCACAAGGTCACCGGCTGCGACGAGGGCGTCTACCCACCCATGAGCACCCAGCTCGAGCAATTGGGTATTGAGATTACTGACGGTTGGGATGCCGGTCAGTTGTCCTTGATGCCGGATGTATATGTCGTTGGCAATGTGGTCAGTCGTGGTAACCCGTTAATGGAGGCGATTCTCGACGCGGGCGCCCCGTATGTATCCGGGCCGGAATGGCTTGCGACGCACGTGTTACGTGGTCGCCGCGTGCTCGCAGTGGCCGGCACACATGGCAAGACGACGACGGCCAGCCTGCTGGCGCACGTGTTAGAGCAAGCCGGGCAACGACCCGGTTTTCTGATCGGCGGTGTGCCCGGCAATTTTGACGTTAGTGCCAGATTGGGTGATGGTGATGCGTTTGTCGTAGAGGCGGACGAATACGACACTGCGTTCTTCGACAAGCGCGCGAAGTTTGTTCATTACCGTCCCGAGGTTGTGGTGCTAAACAACCTTGAGTTTGACCACGCGGACATCTATCAGGATCTCGCGGCGATCGAGTGGCAGTTCCATCAACTCTTGCGCTGCGTACCACGCGCCGGCCGTATCATCGCTAATGCGCGCGATGCCAACCTCGCGCGCGTAATTGATCAGGGCTGCTGGACACCGGTTCGTACCTTTTATGCACCGGCTGGCGAAAACGATACCGCTCACTATCGTGCACGATTTGGCGATGAGGTGAGCGCGATAAGCGTTGATTCGGGCAATGGCTGGCAACGCGCCGCGTGGACCCAGCAAGGCGAGCATAACCTGCAGAATACGCTGGCTGCCGTGGCCGCTGCGGATGCGGTGGGTGTGCCCGTTGCTACAGGCCTTGCGGCCCTGGAGCGCTTCGCCGGAGTCAAGCGACGGCAGGAGGTGATTGCCCAGCGCAACGGCACTCGAGTCTACGATGATTTTGCGCATCATCCGACAGCGATTTCGCTGACGCTGGATGCAACGCGGCGCGATGCCAGTGATCGACGTATCATCGCTGTGTTTGAGCCTCGCTCCAACACCATGAAAATGGGTGTGCACGCAGGCCGTTTAGGTCAGGCGTTTGCTGCTGCTGATGCCGTGTTCGTGTTGAGTTCGGCGGCGCTGGACTGGGACGTTGCCGCCGAGTTTGCTAGCAGTGATCGGCAGGTTCAAATCAGTGACAACGCCGACAGCCTGTTTGCCGCAATTTCCGCTGAGTTGCGGCCTGCGGATCAAGTCGTAATGATGAGCAACGGCGGTTTCTCGGGTTTGCGCGAGCGTGTCGCCAACTTTGTGATGGAGGAGATGTAGCTCGTGAGCGAACGCCAGGTGCCGTTGTTCCCGTTATCGACCGTCCTGTATCCCGGCGGGCCGTTGCCGCTGCGCCTATTCGAGGCGCGCTACATCGATATGGTCGGCCGCTGTATGCGCACCAGCGAGCCATTCGGTGTCGTAGCCATTAGTGAAGGGCGAGAAGTGGGCCCGTCGCTGATCCATACCACCGGCACGTTGGCCGTCATCAGTGATTTTTATCAGGGTAGCGACGGTCTACTGGGTATCACCGCGACGGGTACTGATCGCTTCGCCGTGCTGCATGAGGACGCGGCTGATGATGGATTGCGTATCGGCACGATCAAAACCCTGCCGGCAGAGCCGGTCGCAACGCTGCCGTCGCGGTTTTCGCCGCTCGCGCAGATGCTGGACAGCATACTTGACGATCTTGGCAAATTGTACGAAGGCCACGAGCGCCAGCTGGATGATGCCAGCTGGGTAGGCTACCGGTATTGCGAGATCTTGCCGATGAGCGTCGCCCAGAAACAGCATTGCCTGGAAATGGTCGATCCTGTGGCGCGGCTTGATATTGTTGCAGCGTTACTGAGTCGCGCAACCAAAGTCTCGGACGACTCGCCTTCCTAACTGAGCGCTGCTATCGCGTCGCGCGCCTTGGCGATGGTCTGGTCGATGTCCTCGTCCGTGTGCGCCGATGAAATAAAGCCAGCCTCAAAAGCCGAGGGTGCCAGGTAGACGCCGCGATCAAGCATTGCGTGGAAGAACTGCTTGAAGAATTCGATGTCTCCGTCACAAATGTCCTGGAATGAAGTGATGGCATCGGCATCCGAGAATACGAAACCGAACATACCGCCACAGGCATCTGTGTGCAGTTTCTTGCCATGATCACCGGCTGCTTCACTAAGACCTGCCAGCAGGCGCTCGGCGTTGACCTGCAGGCGGGCGTGGAAGCCGTCAGAGTCGACCAGGTTAAGCGTGGCGAGCCCAGCTGCCATGGCGACCGGATTACCTGACAGTGTGCCCGCCTGGTATACAGGGCCAAGTGGCGCGATGTGCTCCATGATGTCTTGGCGGCCACCAAAAGCCGCCGCCGGCATGCCACCGCCAATGACTTTGCCGAGTGTGGTCAGGTCAGGTGTGACGTTGTAGACCGCCTGAGCGCCGCCTAGCGCGACTCGAAAGCCCGTCATCACCTCATCGAAAATCAACACACTGCCCGATGCACTGCAGACCTCACGAAGCGTCTCGAGAAAGCCCGGTTGTGGCGGCACGAAATTCATGTTGCCGGCGATCGGCTCGACAATGATGCAGGCAATGTCGTCTCCGCGTTCTGCGAACAGGTCGCGCACCTGCTGGGCATCGTTGAAGTCCAGTGTGATGGTGTGATCCGCCAGCGCTTTAGGAACGCCTGGCGAGCTAGGTACGCCAAGCGTCAGCGCGCCCGAGCCTGCCTTGATCAATAGCGAGTCCGAATGGCCGTGATAACAGCCTTCGAACTTGACGATGGTTTCACGTCCCGTAAAGCCGCGCGCGAGTCGCAAGGCACTCATCGTGGCTTCGGTCCCCGAACTCACCATCCGAACGCGCTCAATGGATGGCATCAGCTCACAGACCTTGCGTGCCAGCGCAGTTTCAAGCGCGCATGGCGCACCGAAGCTGAGACCATTCTCAGCTGTTTGCTGGACCGCTGCGATGACATCCGGATGCGCGTGGCCGAGAATCATCGGCCCCCAGGAGCCAATGTAATCAATCAGTTCGCTACCGTCTTCGGTCCAGACGCGTGAGCCTCGGGCGCGCTTGAAGAACAGTGGTTCGCCGCCGACGCCATTGAAGGCGCGCACGGGCGAGTTGACACCGCCAGGAATGTACTTTTGTGCTTCTGCAAACAAGCTCACGTTGTCACCTTGTGCTGTTTCGTCGGCCGCATTGTAGCGCGGCTGGCGCGCTTACGCGCGTTCGCTGGTATCATCACGCGCAGACAGTTGCAGCAGCTTCTATCGCTGCATGCGACAACCCATTGACCAGCAGCCGGATGATCTGATGAAAACCTATATGTGTTTAATTTGCGGTTACATCTATGACGAAGAAGCCGGCGACCCAGAGGCCGGCATCGAGCCCCGCACCCGCTGGGATGATGTCCCATTGTCGTGGCGCTGCCCCGATTGTGGGGCAGGTAAGGAAGACTTCGACATGGTCGAAGTCTGAGTCAGGCATGATTACATGCGCTGCGGCGACAAGCCGCGCCGGCGCAGCATCTCAATCACGCTGTCTTCGCCAACCAGGTGCGCAGCGCCAACCACAATCAGCGTGTCGTCGTCATCGTCCAGTAGTGCTTCGATTGCCGGAATCCAATTACTGTTTCGATTGACCAGTAGTGCATCGTAAACCTCGGGATGCTCGGCAATGGGTGCCACGAACTGTGTTTCAAGGTATTGCGCGTTGCCGCTGCGCCAGTTGCTGACCAGCGCGTCGAGACTGCTATCAAATGCCTCGGCCTCGGCAAGGGTCAACATCAGCATTGCCGCTTGATCTTCCAGCGCCAGGCCATCCAGCATCGACAGCTGTGATTCGACGTCCTCGAGGCCAGTAATGGGTTTGCCGTCTGCGACGGCGCGCGCCGTGAAATGCATTTCTACGCCCATGTCTGCATCGAAGCCGTTACGCATCATGATCATCTGCTCGATCGTCATCGCTGCGAACCATGGCTCGACGGCCATCAGGCGGGACAGATCAATGTTCAGCTCGGCCGCTAGCTCACGCGCGCGACGGTAACGTTCCTCGCCAAGCAGCGTCGCTAGCGTCTCGCCATCCGTCGCACGGCCCATGCGCATCAGACTGGCTGCCATTCCCATTTGATCGAGATCGTCCATGTCCAGCTCCATGAGCAGCAATTCGGCATCCTGATAGGCGCGTTCCAGGTTGCCCGGCAATGGATAGTCACTCTTTCTCAGTAAATGGATGGAGCCGGCGATGTATACCGTATTGTGTTTGCCCTCTAGCGACCAGACCATGCCTTTGGCTGAGTCGTCGGCTAGCGTCACGCTCGCGCTGATACAGACTGCGCAGGCGACCGACAATAGTCGCTTGATCATGACACGACCTTGCTGAATTGCTGTGGTGTCAGTCGTTCGACCGTGCTCTTGAAGCTTTGTTCGAACAACGTGAGCCAGCGCCAGCCCGGTGCTTGCTCGTCGGTCGCATACTCATCGCTGCGAATCGCGAATTGCCGGCAGGTAGATGGGGTGGCCATGACCTGGATGGCGCCATGAGTGTGGGTCACGGTGCGCTCGAGTTGTTGGTGAATATGTCCGCACAAGACGCCGTGAACCTGGGGATGACGGACAAGCAGCTCAAGCAGCGCATCGCCATCTTGCAGCCGGGTGCCGTCGAGCCAGGCCGAATCACAATTGACCGGCGGGTGATGCAGCGCGATCAGCACAGGTTTGTGGGCACAGCGTTGCAAACGTTCTTCCAAGTCCGCGAGCCTGTGCGGGCCCAGCTCGCCATACACCTCGCCGGGTACCGTGCAGTCGAGCGTCATCAGCACCCAGTCGCCAAGCGTGTGATCACCCAGCACGGCAATAGCGTCGCCCGCTAGCGCTTTTTGCATATGTGCAAGATTATCGTGGTTGCCGGGCAGGCAGATGACAGGCACGCGGAGCGGCAGCAATAGGCTGCGCAGTAGTTCATAGCCTTTGCGGCTTTCATCCTGGCACAGGTCGCCGGTCACGACCACAGCGTCTGCGTTGCCGCTTGACATCGCGGCCTTCAATACCGCCGCGAGGCTGGCCGCCGTGATGACGCCGCGTTGTTCACCATCCGGTTTGGAGAACAGGTGCGTGTCGGAGATATGCAGCAGCTGGAATGGGGTCATCGTGACGCGCTACCTTGTCGATTGCAGCCAACAGACTAAAACAAAAAAGGCTCCCGAAGGAGCCTTTTTGTTGACTTTGCGTCAAGATCAATAGCGATAGGAATCGCTCTTGAACGGTCCCTCGGCGTCCGTACCAAAATACTTGGCTTGCTCGTCGGTCAGTTTTGTGAGCTTTGCGCCGATACGATCGAGGTGCAGTGCTGCCACTTTCTCATCGAGCGCTTTCGGCAATACATATACCTGATTGTCATACTTGCCCGGGTTATTCCACAGGTCGATCTGCGCCAAGACCTGGTTGGTGAATGATGCCGACATGACAAAACTCGGGTGACCGGTGGCACAGCCCAGATTCACCAGGCGGCCCTCAGCCAGCAGAATCAGGCGGCGGCCGTCGGGAAAGATGATGTGGTCGACTTGAGGCTTGATGTTCTCCCACTCGAACTGGCGCAAGTGGGCAACATCGATTTCATTGTCGAAGTGGCCAATGTTGCAGACAATGGCCTGGTCCTTCATTTTCTCAAGCTGCCTTCCGTTGATCACGTTGAAGTTGCCCGTCGCGGTCACAAAGATATCGACCTGATCGATGACTTCGTCGAGACGCACGACCCGATAGCCTTCCATTGCCGCTTGCAAGGCACAGATAGGGTCGATCTCGGTGATCCAGACTGTGGCACCGAGCCCGCGCAGGCTTTGTGCACTGCCTTTGCCGACATCGCCATAGCCACAAACCAGTGCAACCTTGCCGGCGATCATGACGTCTGTCGCGCGCTTGATACCGTCAACAAGCGATTCACGACAACCGTACAGGTTGTCAAACTTGGATTTTGTGACCGAGTCATTCACGTTGATCGCCGGACAAACGAGCTTACCCTCCTGAGCCATCTCGTACAGGCGTTTAACGCCCGTCGTGGTTTCTTCTGAGACGCCGCGCACGTCTTCCATGATGTCAGCGTATTTCTCATGCATGAGGCCCGTAAGATCCCCCCCATCGTCGAGGATCATGTTTGGCGTCCAGCCGTCAGGACCATTGATGGTCTGCTCAACGCACCACCAGTATTCTTCCTCTGTCTCGCCCTGCCACGCGAACACGGGTACGCCGGTCGCGGCGATTGCAGCGGCTGCCTGGTCCTGTGTTGAGAATATATTGCACGACGACCAGCGCACTTCGGCACCGAGTGCTGTCAGTGTCTCGATCAACACGGCAGTCTGGATCGTCATATGCAAACAGCCGGCAATGCGAGCTCCAGCAAGCGGCTGCTCTGCGCCGTATTCTTCGCGCAATGCCATCAGGCCGGGCATTTCAGTTTCGGCAATAGCGATCTCTTTGCGGCCCCAGTCTGCCAGCGTAATATCGGCAACCTTGTAGTCGTTGCTCGGCATGGCTGTTGCGTTGCTGCTCATAGTGGTGTCCTTGAAAAATGTGTGTCTTGAATTAGTCGATCACGCTGACAACCCGTCAGCATTTGCTGTCGAGTCGCCAGGTGATGGTCAGGCTGCCTTCTCACCGGCCGCACGCAGTACCTCGGCGCGGTCCGTGCGTTCCCAGGAAAGATCAATGTCTTCACGCCCGAAGTGTCCGTACGCAGCAGTCTTTCGATAGATTGGTTTGATCAAGTCGAGCATTTGCAAGATGCCGTACGGCGTGAGGTCGAAGTGTTCGCGTACCAGAGTTGTCAGCGCGCCCTCGCTAATCTTGCCGGTGCCGAACGTTTGCACCGTAATCGAGGTTGGCTCTGCGACGCCGATGGCATAGGAGACCTGGATTTCGCAGCGCTCGGCCAGGCCAGCTGCGACAATGTTTTTGGCCACATAGCGGCAGGCGTAAGCTGCCGATCGGTCTACTTTGGACGGATCCTTACCTGAAAACGCGCCGCCGCCATGGCGTGCAGCGCCGCCATAGGTGTCGACGATGATTTTGCGCCCAGTCAGCCCGCAATCACCCACGGGTCCGCCAATCTCGAAGCGCCCGGTTGGATTGATGTGGTAGAGCGTGTCATCGCTCAGCCATTCCGCTGGCAGTACCGGCTCAATGATATGTTCACGCACCGCAGCCTGCAGGTCAGCGTGGCTTACGTCCGCGCTGTGTTGCGTGGACAGGACGACAGCGTCGATGCCAACGGGCTTGGCGTCTTCATAGCGGAACGTTACCTGGCTCTTCGCATCCGGACGTAGCCAAGGCAAAGTGCCCGCCTTGCGAACTTCAGCCTGGCGTTTGACCAGACGGTGGGCAAAGGTGATTGGCGCAGGCATCAGCACGTCGGTCTCGTTGCTAGCGTAGCCAAACATCAGACCCTGGTCGCCGGCACCTTGTTTCTCCGGTGCGGCGCGGTCGACGCCTTGCGCGATGTGTTCGGATTGCTTGCCGATCGCATTGAGCACAGCGCACGAATTGCCGTCAAATCCCATTTCTGAGCTGTCATAGCCAATATCGAGTACAACCTCGCGAATCAATTCTTCGATGTCGACCCAGGCCGTTGTTGAAATCTCTCCTGCGACAAGCACCATGCCGGTCTTGACGAGCGTCTCACAGGCGACACGCGCGCTCGTGTCTTGTTCGAGAATCTTATCCAGAATGGCGTCGGAAATCTGGTCTGAGACCTTATCCGGGTGGCCTTCGGATACTGACTCAGAGGTAAACAGATAGGCATTGGACATCGTAAATCGAACCTTGCTCAGTTGAATGGGTGGGGCATGCATTGCCGCGCGGCCCGGCTAGACTATCTATCGCTAACCGCTGCAGCAATTGGCGCAACACAGGAAGCGCCACATTGTAACAACAACCGTTTAGTACACGCCAGCAGTGCTGATCTGGCCGAGCAAGCGGCTGGCGGCTTGCCCGATATCCTTCAAAAGGGGACAATGCGCGGCTCCTGAATTGTGGATTGACCATGGCCAGCAAGAACAACGGCGCTACAGCCGCAGCGCGACGAGAATTGGCGAACGCCATACGCGCGCTATCAATGGACGCCGTGCAGGCGGCGAATTCGGGCCATCCTGGGGCGCCAATGGGCATGGCGGACATTGCCGAAGTGCTCTGGCGGGACTTTCTTAAACATAGTCCGGGCAACCCCGAGTGGTGGGATCGCGACCGGTTTGTGTTATCCAACGGGCACGGCTCAATGCTGCTGTATTCGCTGCTGCACCTGTCTGGCTATCCGCTTTCGCTTCAACAATTGCGCGACTTTCGCCAGCTGGGCGCGCATACCGCAGGTCACCCGGAACGCGATCTGCATATTGGTATCGAAACGACCACGGGCCCACTGGGGCAGGGCATTACGAATGCCGTTGGTATGGCGATTGCCGAAAAACACCTCGGCGCGCGCTTCAACCGACCGGGCTTTGATATCGTCGATCATCACACGTACGCATTCGTTGGTGATGGTTGCCTGATGGAAGGTATCTCGCACGAGGCATGCTCGCTTGCGGGAACGTTGCAATTGGGCAAGTTGATTTGCTTCTATGATGACAATGGCATCTCAATCGACGGCGACGTCTCTGGATGGTTCACGGACGATACCAGCAAGCGCTTCGAGGCTTATGGCTGGCAAGTCATCGATGGTGTCGACGGTCATGATCCGGATGCCATTCGCAAGGCAATAACGTCGGCGCAAGCAGATGCAAGCAAGCCGACACTGATTTGCTGCAAGACGGTTATTGGATTTGGTTCACCGAACAAGCAGGGCACTGCCGCCACGCATGGCGCACCGCTTGGCGATGATGAGATTGCGGCGACGCGTGAGGCGCTAGATTGGCGTCACCCGCCTTTCGAGATTCCGGATCACGTGCGCGAGGCTTGGGATGCTCGGCAACGCGGGGCTAGCGCCGAATCGGACTGGAATCAGATGTTCGTGTCCTACGCGAAGAAGCATCCGGAAGCGGCGGCGGCGCTTTCGCGGCAGATGGAAGGTCGCTTGCCTGACCAGTGGGCCCGGATTTTCGCTGATGCCGTCGATGCCTGCGCGGCAGCGTCGGCAACGATGGCAACGCGCAAAGCATCACTTGCGGCACTAAACGCGTTGGTTGCAGAGCATCTGCCGGAGATGATCGGGGGCTCCGCTGACCTGACGGGATCAAATTGCACCTACCATGCGGGCTCACAGGTTCTTGATGCAGGCAGCCCCGCCGGCAACTACATTAACTATGGCGTGCGCGAATTTGCCATGTCCGCAATTGGCAATGGTCTGCAATTGCACGGCGGCGTGCGCCCGTACTCCGGGACGTTTCTGACATTCTCTGACTATGCACGCAATGCGGTTCGCATGGCGGCGCTGATGTCATGCCCCAATATCTTCGTGTACACGCACGACTCGATCGGCCTTGGTGAAGACGGCCCGACTCATCAGCCCGTGGAGCATGTCGCAAGTTTGCGCCTGATGCCCAACCTGCATGTCTGGCGACCGGCTGACACGATGGAAACGCTGTTCGCCTGGCGCAGTGCAATCGAACAGGCGCAGACGCCGACGGCGCTGGTGCTGACACGACAAAACCTGCCGTTTCTGCCGCGCGACGAGCAACAGCTTGAGGGTATCAAACGCGGCGGCTATATCCTGCGCGACACCTCGGGCGACCCGGACTTGGTACTGATTGCCACTGGCTCGGAGGTCGCCCTTGCTGTTGAGTCAGCCGAGGCGCTCGCGCGCGAGGACATCGCGACCCGCGTCGTCTCGATACCGTGCTGTGAGGTATTCTCTGCACAGTCGACGAGCTGGCAGGCACAGGTGCTGGGCAGCCATGGAACACGGCGATTAGCGATCGAGGCTGGTGTCAGTGATTATTGGTGGCGTTGGGTGGGTAGCGCTGGAGATGCTATCGGTATGGACAGTTTCGGTGAATCTGCACCTGCCGAGCAGCTGTTTGAAAAGTATGGCTTTAGTGTTGACAACGTCGTGACGCGAGCCAAAAAAATCATGGCAGGCTGAGCGATAGCTCGGTCAGGCTCACGGAAAACACTGGGTGGAGTGAAGATATGACGATTAAAGTAGGAATCAATGGCTACGGACGAATTGGCCGCAACGTGTTGCGGGCGATTTATGAGAGCAACCGTCGCAGTGAATTGCAGGTAGTTGGCGTCAACGATCTGGGTGATGCGGATACCAATGCCTATCTCACTCGGTTCGATACAGCGCATGGCAAGTTCCCTGGCACGGTTGAGGTCGACGGCAACCACATGGTCGTCAATGGAGATCGTATTCGTGTGACTGCCGAGCGTGATCCGTCCAAACTGCCTTGGGCAGAACTCGGTGTTGACGTGGTGCTCGAATGCACCGGTATTTTCAATACCAAAGACAAAGCCTCCGCTCACATCAGCGCCGGTGCGAAAAAGGTCGTTATCTCCGCACCGGCCGGGACCAACGTGGATGCGACGATTGTTTACGGTGTCAACCACGACACACTCAGCGCTGACGATGAAGTGATTTCGAACGCGTCTTGCACGACCAACTGTCTTGCGCCGTTGGTCAAGCCACTGCACGATGCAATCGGTATCGAGCATGGCATCATGACGACGATCCATGCCTACACGAACGATCAGGTGCTGACCGACGTGTTCCACAAGGACCTTCGTCGCGCCCGCTCGGCGACGCAGTCGATGATTCCGACCAAGACTGGCGCTGCGGCGGCAGTTGGCCTGGTGCTACCGGAACTTGCTGGCAAGCTCGATGGCTTTGCGGTTCGGGTGCCGACGATCAACGTATCCATGGTTGACCTGTCGTTTGTTGCCAGTCGCGAGACCAGCATTGACGAGATCAACGATCTGCTTAAAGCTGCCAGCGAGGGCGCGATGAAAGGCATCCTTGCCTATAGCGATGGTCCGCTGGTGTCGATTGATTTCAATCATGATCCGCACTCCTCAACCTACGATGCGACACTGACCAAAGTCATGCAGGGTACGCTGGTCAAAGTGTGCTCGTGGTATGACAACGAATGGGGTTTCTCAAACCGCATGCTGGATACCGCGCAGGCGTTGATCAAAGCCTCAGCCTGACGCGTGTGAGGACTGCCGCGGCGGGCAAGGCCACTTGTCCGCCGCGTCTCGTTTTGCGCGAGCATTAATTGGCTCGCAAGGGGACTGTTCATGCCCGTAAAGAAAATGGTTGATCTTAACCTGGCCGGCAAGCGCTTACTGATTCGCCAGGACCTGAACGTGCCGCTGGACGGCGGCAAGATCACATCTGATACGCGAATACGTGCGGCATTGCCAACGCTGAAGTTGGCAATTGAACGGGGCGCCGCTGTCATCGTCATGTCGCATCTGGGGCGGCCTGCGGAGGGTGTTTTCGACGAAGCCGCCTCGCTCGCGCCGGTCGCCAGCCATCTGCAGTCGCTGCTCGGCCAACCAGTGGCATTGCAGCGTGATTGGCTGGATGGTGTCAACGTCGAACCGGGCGAAGTCGTTCTTTGCGAGAATGTGCGATTCAATGCCGGGGAGAAGCAGTGTGATGAGGCGCTATCGAGAAAAATGGCAGCACTCGCGGATGTCTTTGTTATGGATGCATTCGGCACAGCTCACCGTGCACAAGCAAGCACGAGTGGTGTCGCTGAATTTGCGCCAATCGCTTGCGCAGGGCCGTTGCTGGTGGCAGAGCTCGATGCGCTGGGCAAGGCAATGCATGCACCGGCCAGACCCATTGTCGCGATTGTTGGCGGCGCCAAAGTATCCACCAAGCTCAATGTGCTCGAAGCGCTTGCCGAGAAAGTTGATACGCTGATTCCTGGCGGAGGCATCGCCAACACGTTCATCGCGGCCGGCGGCCATGCGGTGGGCAAATCGCTCGCTGAGATGGATATGCTGGATATGGCGCGTCAGCTGCACGATGCAGATGCAGACATACCACTGCCGACTGATGTCGTCGTCGGCGGCGCATTTTCGCCAACGGCTGAGGCAGACGTGCGCAGTGTGGATAGCGTTAAGCCAGACGATATGATCTTTGATATTGGTCCGGATACAGCGGATCACTATGCGACCATACTCGCCGGCGCCGGCACCATCATCTGGAACGGTCCGCTGGGCGTCTTCGAGTTTGACCAGTTTGGCGAGGGCACGCGAGTCGTTGCCGAGGCGATCGCGGCAAGCGATGCGTTTTCTATCGCGGGGGGCGGCGATACGCTGGCGGCCATCGAAAAGTACGCGGTGGCGAGCGGTATCAGCTACATTTCGACTGGCGGCGGTGCGTTTCTCGAGTTTGTTGAAGGCAAGACCTTACCAGCAGTCGCCGCACTGGAGCGGCGCGGGCAAGATTGAGTCGCGCACAGCGCGCCGTACAGACACGCTTTGACGTGCATTCCTAGTAGAGCATTCACCGGCTGCCCGGTGTAGGATCAGGCTATGTTAAGAAGAACCAAAATCGTTGCCACGCTTGGGCCGGCAACCGATGACGATGCCGTGCTGGCCGCCATGATCGCCAACGGGTTGGATGTCGCGAGGTTGAATTTCTCGCATGGCGGTAGCGACGTGCTGGCGAAGCGTTGCGAGCAACTACGTCGGCTGGCCGATGCGGCCCAGCGGCAGGTTGCCATACTGGGCGATTTACAGGGGCCCAAAATAAGGATCAGTCGGTTTGTCGGCGGCAGCGCTGACCTGCCGGTTGGCAGCGCGTTTTTCCTCGACCCGGAGCTTGCCGACGATGTGGGTAACAGCGACGGCGTTTCTATTGCCTATCCGCAATTGGCCAGCGACGTCAGTATTGGCGATACGTTGCTGCTGAACGATGGACAGATCGCGCTCGAAGTAACGGGCATTGATGGCTCGCGCGTACATACC
>JBCCCC010000086.1:0-13923 GCA_039033695.1 Pseudomonadota bacterium
GCACGTAATTTCACCGCCATGACCCGGCTTGACCACAACCGCGCGGTCGCCCAGCTCGGCAGCAAGACTGGCAATCACGTTACCGACATCAGTAACCTGATCATCTGGGGGAATCATTCGGCAACGCAGTATCCTGACGTCTCGCACGCGACTGTTGACGGCAAGCCCGCCAAGTCACTCGTCGATGATGCCTGGCTGACCGACGACTTTATCCCGACCGTGCAGCAGCGTGGTGCAGCAATCATCAAAGCTCGCGGTGCTTCGTCCGCGGCCTCCGCTGCCTCGGCCGCGATCGACCACATGCACGATTGGGCGCTGGGCAGCGGCACAGATAGCTGGATCAGCATGGCAGTGCCGGCAGATGGCAGCTATGGCATTGAGCCTGGCATCATTTATTCCTACCCCGTGCGCTGCAATGGCGGAGACTACGAGATCGTGCAGGGCCTGGATATTGATGATGCAAGCCGCACACTGATGGACGCAACGGAAACTGAGCTTCGCGAAGAGCGCGCGGCTATTGAAGCCCTGCTTTAACTGGAGATAAGCGTGTTGGATTTTATTGGCGGACTGTTCTGGGTCGTTTTGCTTGTCGGCGGGGCCCTCGCGCTCGCCTACAACCGCACTGATTTGCGCACATCAACCATTGCGGTCGCCGCGGGTGTGCTGGCCTATCAGATTTTCGGAGACGGGTTCGGCATCGTCATGTTGTTGCTGTGGGCCATTGTTGCGTTCATGGTCATACTCAACTTTGACGACTTCCGTCGTGACCAGATTACCGCACGCATGCTCGCGGTCTATCGAACCATGTTGCCGCAGATGTCAGATACGGAACGCGAGGCCCTCGAGGCCGGCAGCGTCTGGTGGGATGGTGAGCTGTTCACTGGCCTGCCTGACTGGCACAAATTGATGTCGATGCCGGCGCCAACGCTGACCGAAGAAGAACAGGCCTTTTTTGACGGTCCGACCGAAGAGCTATGCCGTATGCTGGACGACTGGCAGATCACGCATGAGTTGGGCGACATGCCCCCAGAAATCTGGGCATACATCAAGGAGAAGCGTTTCTTCGCCATGATTATTCCCAAGGAATATGGCGGACTCGAGTTTTCACCTTATGCCAATGCACTGATCCTGAAAAAGCTCTCGACGCGCTCTACGGTTGCAGCATCAACGATTGGTGTACCGAACTCATTGGGCCCGGCCGAATTGCTGTTGCATTACGGCACGGATGAGCAGAAGAAGCGTTACCTGCCCGGTCTGGCCTCAGGCGACGAAGTGCCATGCTTCGCACTGACTTCGCCACAAGCCGGTTCCGATGCCGCAGCTTTGATCGACTCTGGCATTGTTTGTAAAGGGCAATGGGAAGGCAAGGAAATCACCGGCATCAAGCTCAACTGGAACAAGCGCTATATCACGCTGGCGCCAGTGGCGACGGTCCTCGGTCTTGCATTCAAGCTGCGTGACCCTGACGGACTGATTGGCGATGTCGCCGACTACGGCATTACGGCGGCGCTAATCCCAACCAACACGCCGGGCGTGGTACATGGTCGACGCCACTTGCCGTTGGACGTGCCATTCCAGAACGGTCCGACCAGTGGCAAGGATGTCTTCGTACCGCTCGACTACATTATTGGCGGCCCCGAAATGGCCGGCAAAGGCTGGAAGATGCTGGTCGAACTGCTATCGGTGGGGCGCGCGATCACGCTGCCTTCCAGCGGCGCAGGTGGCGGCCAGGCGGCAACGTTTGCCACAGGCGCCTATGCGCGTATCCGTAAGCAATTTCATCTGCCGATTGGCCAGTTCGAAGGCGTGGGCGAGGCGATCTCTCGCATGGCCGGATATACCTACATTATGAATGCCGCCGTCGATGTCACGGCGGGCGCGATTAGCCAGGGCGAAAAACCCGCAGTTCCTTCGGCAATTCTGAAGTATCACTGCACAGAACTCGCGCGCAAAGTGGCCAACGATGGCATGGACGTGCACGGCGGCAAGGGCGTGATGTTGGGGCCACGTAACTACATGGGCCGTGGTTATATGGCGCTGCCTATCGCGATCACGGTTGAGGGAGCCAACATTCTCACGCGCTCACTCATTATCTTTGGGCAAGGCGCGATCCGCTGTCACCCGTTCGTGCTGCGCGAGTTGCATGCCGCACAGGACGAAGACCAGGATCGCGGGCTGGAAGCGTTCGACAACGCATTGTTCGGACACATCGGCTATGCCATCAGCAATGCCGCACGATCCTTCGTACTGGCACTGACGCATGCCAAGTTCAGCGAAGTACCCGTTGGCGGCCCAACACACCGCTACTTCCAGAACATCAACCGCTACAGCGCAGCGTTCGCGTTAACGGCTGACTTCGCGATGCTGACACTCGGTGGGCGGCTGAAGATCAAAGAACGTTTGTCGGCGCGCCTCGGCGATGTCTTCAGCTATATGTATCTCGCCAGCACGGTGCTTAAGCACTACGAGAACCAAGGTCGTCAGCCGCAGGACTTACCGCTGGTTGAGTGGTCCGTGCGTGCGTTGCTGTATGAAGCCCAAGAGCAATTACACAGCTTCCTGCAGAATTTCCCGAATCGTCCCGTAGCATGGCTGCTTCGCGCGTTGATTTTCCCACGCGGGCGCACCTATTCAGCACCTTCGGACAAGATTGGCAAGGACATCGTTGAGTTGATGATCAACCCAACCGGCGCGCGCGACCGGTTGTGCGCTGAAGTCTACCGCGAGGAGTTGCCGAACAACCCCATGGGTATGCTGCAGGCCGCATTGCAACAGTCTATTGCTCTGGAGCCGCTGGAGAAGCGACTGCGTGACGCGCAGAAGTCTGGCTCGCTGTTGGCCGACTACTTGCCGTTGCAAGTTGAGGAAGCCCTCGACAAGGGCATCCTCAACAAGGACGAGGCAAAGCAACTGCTTGATTACCATGACGCCGTTTCGGAACTGATAGCGGTCGATGATTTCGACAGTTGCGAGATCGGCCGCACCGCGGTGGCCAGCACTAGCGGCGCAACTGCAAAGCCGGGTGTTTCGCTCAAGAAATCGACTGCCCAGAAAAAGACGACTAAGAAGACTGCCAAGAAGAAGGCGGCGACCAAAAAAGCAACCGGTAAGAAGACGACAAAGAAGAAAACAGCGGCAGCGACAAAGGATGACGCCTGAGCAAACGAGTCGTCTATGAAGTCAGCCTGAAGGTCAATGCTGATCGGAGCATTGAGCTGGGCAGCTGGCTGCAGGAGCATATCGATGACATGCTGGCATTGCCCGGCTTCATCGAGGCCCATGCGTTCGACGCCGAGCAGCAAGGCGAGGGTTTCATGGTGCACACGGTGCACTATGTGCTCGCCGATCAGGCAGCGCTTGATTACTACCTGGAACACGACGCACCGACAATGCGCGCCAAGGGGCAAGCGCTGTTCGGCGACGACATCGAAACCAGCCGAAGTGTGCGTCAGGTCACGAGCAAGACCGAACAGCGCGAATCGAGCTGCCTGAACTGCGATGCGACGCTGAGTGGCCAGTATTGCTGGAATTGCGGACAGCGCGGCAACATCAGGCTGATCAGCCTCATGGAGCTGGTGCGTGACGCGTTTGGCGACATGTTCGAGCTGGACTCCAGACTCTGGCGCACGCTTATCCCGCTGGCGGTTCGCCCGGGCCACCTCACACGCGACTACCTGCGCGGGCGTCGCGCACGCTACATGCCGCCGTTCCGCATGTACCTGGTGCTAAGCTTCGTGTTCTTCTTGATTACCCGACTTACCGGGCAAGACTACGGCATTTTCCAGGACTCGGCTAATGATGCCGAACCGACGATCAATGCCGAGCTCACTGTAGGTGATGATGTCATTCTGACCACGGATCCAACCGCCAAAGATCTACTCACCGACACGATAAGCGATCAACCTGGCGACCTCATGGAGCCCGGCGAGCAAACGCCGACGGGCGCAGGTGACGAGGTCATAACCGACCAACAGAACGTGCTCACCAACGCTGATCCACCAGCCCATGACAATCGAATAGATACGGGCCAGGATCCTGAGTTGCTATCGGAATCCAGCTCAGATTTGTCAGACGACACTGCCAGCGCCGACGCGACATCCGAAGCATCGGAGGACGGCGACGGATTCTACTGCACCGTCGATTTCACGAGCCTCGGCATGCCGTGGATTGACGAACAGATCAGCGAAGAGCGAATCTCGGAGGTCTGCAAAGACATTCAGGAGGACCGTGGCAAACGCTTTATTGAACGGGTCGTACAGAGTTTCCCGGTCGCCGCGTTGATGCTGCTGCCGCTCCTGGCATTCCTGCTCAAGCTGTTGTACCCGTTGTCACGTCGTTACTACGTCGAACACTTGTTGCTGCTGGTTCACTACCACGCATTCCTGTTTCTCGCGATGTCAGTGACTTACCTCTACAACGAGTACCTGTCGCGAGTGATCAGCGCTGACATCGCCTTTATTATTCCAAACATACTGATTGGCATTTATATGCCGTTCTATCTGTACAAGTCGATGCGCCGAGTCTACGGGCAGGGCAGAATTCTGAGTATTCTCAAATACTTGGCGCTGTTATTCGGCTATGTTTTGGCAATCGCCATTGTCGCGATCATCAATGTACTTTGGGTATTCGTAACCTATTGACCCGGCAACTAATATCGTCGCAAGGCTTGTCGCCAACGATAGGCGTGCCTACAATGATCCTGGGGACAAAACAAACAGACCGACTGGCGGAGCCGCGCCCCTTTCGGTAGGTATTGCACAGACATACACTATGAATATAGGAATCAGCGGCCTCGCGACGTACGTACCAGCCTATCGGGTCAATCTCGAGCAATGGTGCGACTGGACCGGTCAGCACTGGCCGAAGATGCGTGAGGTGGTCGGTGACAGCTTTCGCATGCGCGGGCAACGGCATAGCGTTTACACAATGGCCGCCACCGCCGTGATGCGGCTCATCCGCCAATACGATATTGATCCTGCCGAAGTCCGATTTCTCGGCCTTGGCACTGAATCCAGTCTCGACAACTCGGCCGGCGCGGTCATCGTTAAAGGCATGATCGATACTGCGCTTGCAGCAGATGGTAAAGCGCCGCTGTCGCGTGCCTGCGAAGTGCCGGAGTTCAAGCACGCCTGTCTCGGCGGCGTCTACGCAATGAAAAGCGCAGTGCGCGCCCTGGCACTTGACGGTCGCGGCAGCAAAGCCATTGTCGTTTGCGCCGACATTGCCGAGTATCAGCGCGACAGCAGTGGTGAGCCGACGCAAGGAGCGGGTGCCGTCGCCATGCTGCTTGAGGAAAACCCGACGCTGGCAGTCGTCGATCTTGTTAACAGTGGCAGCGCATCGGATTACCGGGTCATGGATTTTCGCAAGCCAATGCTGCGCTTCTGTGGCCAGGACCGAAGCCAAACGCACCAGGTGCAAGACTTTCCGGTATTCAATGGCAAGTACTCGACCACTTGCTACGTTGATGAGACGCTGCATGCGTTGGACGATATGTATGCGCGTCGTGGCATTGCACCGGCCGCCCACCTGTCGTCTGTACCGCATATTTTCATGCACCGACCCTACCGGCGCATGCCAGAGAACGGGCTGTCCGTGGCCTGGTTCTGGGCGCTGGCACAAGGCGGTGATTCGGAACACGAGCGACTACGAACGTACGCGGAAGCGGCGGGTATCGAATTCACAGAGCTGCTTGCGGAGCTTCGCGACGAGCACGACGTGTCATCGCTCGCCGACGCCGAACATCTGAACGACGATACGATGCCATTAACGATGGGCTTGGTGCGTACCTTCCGCGCCACGGAGGACTTCGATAACGAGGTGCACGGCAAACTGTCACTGGGCAGCGAATGCATGCGCGATCTGGGTAACCTCTATACGGCCGCATTACCAGCGTGGATGGCAGCCGGTTTCGAGGAAGCGCTCGAGAAGGACCTGCAATTGACTGGCCAGGAAATCCTCACGCTCGGCTACGGCAGCGGGGATGCTGCGGAAGTCATCCCAATGTATGTTGCCGAAGGCTGGCGCGAGGCAACGCGCAAAATGCGCTTTCGCGAAGCGCTGGAGAACCCGATCGACCTTACGCAAAGCCAATATGAAGCGCTACATGACGGGCGCTACATCGACGACCTGCCAATGTCGGCAACTGATGAATTTTTTGTGGCAGGTGTTGGCCGTGCCATTGATCGGCAATTCCAGGACCTCGGTATCGAGTATTACGAGTATCAACGTCAGGCCTGAACCGGCTCAGTCAGCCCCTTCAGCCTGTCCGCAAACTCACCGCGAAGCCGCGCCCACTCCATCGCAAACCATGGTGTTATCTGTTCTGGTGACGTTGCCAGCAGCCGGTCGACATCCTCAGGGCTGACGAATCTCCAGTCGTCGACCTCGGTTCTGTTGGCCCGTACGTCGCTGGTCAGCCGACCGATGTATACCGAACACAATTCGTGCTCGCTGCCAGCCTCGCCGAAATTGGCCTGGTAGCGAAACTTGTAGACAAACGACAAGTCTGCCGTGCACCCGAGTTCCTGATGCAAGCGGCGATGCACGGCATCAGATAGATCTTCTCCGCGACGCGGATGCGAGCAACAGCTGTTTGACCAAAACCCACCCCACAGTCGCTTGTCGGCCGCGCGCTGCTGCAATAACACCTCGCCCTCATCATTGAGTATGAACAACGAGAAAGCGCGATGCAAAACGCCATCGCCGTCATGCGCACCAGATTTCGGCATAAACCCAACGGGCTCGTCATCCTCGTCAACGAGAATGAGTTGCTCGGCGTCAAACGACACCACCGGATCAGCCGGCTCGATCATATCGACACTGATAACACGAGCCTCGAATCCCGCCTTGCGCAATGCGGCGACGACAGGCTCACCATTGCCGTCGCATACCGCGACGATGGAGCCACCGCCGCCTGCGCCCGTCAGCTTGGCGCCGATTGCGCCTGCATCACGCGCAGTCTGCACCATGTTTTCGAGAATCGGATGACTAACGCCGATGGCATTGAGCAGGCCATGGCATATATTCAGGCAATCGCCGAGCACATCAATCTGGCCATTTGCCAGCGCCTGCAGGCAGCTCTCCACCTGCGCGTCGATCTGATCAAACAACGCCTCGAAGCTTTCCGTTTGGCGCTCCCGCCCGCGTTTCACCCGCCCCACCAACTCCGAGGTCACACCCTTAACCCCGCTAAACGCAATGACCAGCTGCAGTGGCCGGGCGATTTCGATGTTGCGCCATGGCTGCGACTCACGTGGCGAGAACAACAGCGGCGCCGCAAACGTTGCCAGCGTGTTATCCACACCCGACGGCGTGCCATGCGCGAGCTTTTCGCAAGCAAACGCCATCTCATTCACTGCGTTGTCATCTAGCTTGAGGCCCGTGAGTTGCGCGACTGCGCGAATCAGTACAACGGCCAATGCCGCCGAGCCGCCGAGCCCCGCCGCAAACGGTATCTGACACGACACATCGACATGACCTTCCGGCATATCGATCTCAGCCAGAGAAATAATAGTATCCACCAGCATGCCCATCGGGCTGCGGCGATCCGCATCGTCGCTGGCATCGTAATGCAATTGCCAATCGTCAATCGTGATCGTCAGCGGCTCCTTGCTGGCAAAAACCTCTGCCCGCAATGCACGCGGCATGGGCAAGCCGAGCGCGCGGCGCCCGTAGACAACCGCATGCTCACCGGCCAGGATGATCTTTGCTGCGCTGCTCACCTCACCGATTAGCGTGCGTGGCAAGGATGCCGGTGAGCTCAGTCGCAATGCTTCTATGAGTTCGCGCGCGCGCCAGGTCTTGACGACGCCTTCGGCAACCATCTGTTTGACAACCTGATCAACCTCGGTGTCAGCCGCCCCGGCTTGCACCGCAACGCTGCGCGCATGCAGCGCCATATGCCCGCGCTGAATGCCGTCCGTCGCCAGTGCTTTCAATGCCGAAAAATTCTGTGCAAGCCCGACAGCGCAGGCAATCTCGTCGAGCTCCCTGGCACGCTCCACGCCAGCTAATCGCAAACTCAGCTTCGCCACTGGATTGAGTCGAACCGAGCCGCCCACGATGCCGAGCTTGATTGGCAAGGTCAGCTCACCCATCAAGTCACCCTCATCGTTAGACCACCAACGGGTCAGTGACCGATAGCGGCCGCTGCGCGCCGCATAGGCGTGCGCACTTGCCTCGACAGCGCGCCAATCATTACCGGTGGCGACCACGACCGCGTCAATGCCATTCATGACACCCTTGTTATGCGTTGTCGCGCGATGCACATCGAGCTCGGCAAACTCGTTTGCCGCGATAATGCCGTCGCGAATGGATGCGGCGCGCTCGAGATCCTCGGACAAGCCCTGCAACGGCACCCGCATCCTCGCCCTGACCAACGACTGGTCAGCGAGATTGGAGAGAATACGCAGATGGGCTCGCCCGCCTGCGATATTCGCCAGCAACGGCGCAATCTGCTCGCAAATGGTATTAATCAGGTTGGCGCCCATGGCATCGCAAGTATCGATGAGCAAATGCACGATCACCATGTGCCCGCCACCGTTGCGCGGATAGGCGTGCAATTGCATACCGCGAACGCCGCCGCCACGCGCCGTTAGATTGGGATGGACTGCATTGGCCGCATCGAGGATCTCATCTTTTGCTGCCTCGAGCGCCGCCAGCGCGACTTCCGGATCGTGGATATCCAGCAATTGCACCTGACCAATCATTAACGCGTCATCGCTGGCGACATCAAAGCCGCCGACCCTGCGCGCAATTTTGGCCGCTGACGAGAGCGCCGCAACAATTGACGGCTCTTCGACAACCATTGGCACCAGACGCTCTTGCCCATTGATCCGGAAATTCAATGCAACGGCGAAAGGTAGCCCAGCAACGCCGATAACGTTCTCGATAAGGTGCTCAGCAACATGCCGATCCAAGGTGATGTCGCCGCTGCTTAGCGCTGCGAAGTCCTGGGTCGAAATGGCGCCCGAATCATGCAGCCTGGAAAGCCGTTCACTAACAGCGAGTCTGTAGAAACCGGAGAAGACTGAAGTCATCGGGTTACCTGTCGTGCCGACCTGCTAACGGTCGGCGTGATGTCTGTCATGCCCAACTCAGGCAAGCTAAAGCCATTATCTCTTGCCAGAGAGACGAAGGCGCGCATCGCATCGTCATCCATCGACAATGCGATGCCGAAATCACCGCCGCCCGCGCCGCAAGGTTTGTAGACAACACCCACGTCACTGGCGAGTCGCAGCAACTCGCGGTGCTCGCCGGCCAGATAACCCAGCGCAGCTGCCTCATCGACTGCCAACATGTGCACAATGAACCTGCGAACTTCGTCGATTATCGCTGCTCCGTCGCCTTGTTGCCAAGCGTCAGCCAGATGCTGCGCCGCTTCAACGAGCTTGTGTGCCAGCGCGAGGTGCTGACGAGCGCTCTGCTGCCATTGCTGAAACTTGAGGACACGAGCAACCGTTGCGGCTGCATGTGAACAGGCCACGGCCTGCATCTGCAGACCTTTTGGCCAGCTTAGCGCCCGGACGCATTGCGTGGCAGGTTCGAACACGAGCGTGCCACCATGCGCAATTGCAGCGACGTCCGCGCCGCTACCTTGCCCGCCCTGAAAGCGCCGGTGTGCTGCATCGAGTGCTGCAAGCGTCGGCTCATTGCCTGAGAACAGCGACAACGCGCGCCCGGCGGCAACCGTCACGGCCGCGCTCGAGCCGAGGCCAAGCTTGCGTTCACCGGCGTACAATTCGCGGGAATCGATATGCAGCTCCAGTACCGCGGCAGGTGGGAACTCGCCCAGCAACGCCGACACCAGGCTGATGGCCTGCGGGTCTGTACCTGCCGCAAACGCAGGTACAGTGCCATTCATTGAGAAGCGCGTGTCAAGCGCCGTGCCTCCACGCAACACGAGTCGTGACTCTGCATTGTCACTGGCAAGGATTTCGGCGACCGCGAAACGATCGACACACGTCAGCACGGCCGGTGCTCCCAACAAGACGGCATACTCCCCGGCAATCATCAATTTGCCGGGTGCGCGAACCGTCAGCTGCTCGAATCGGGTCACGACACCATCGCAAGCTGCTCGGCAGCCTGCCCGAGGCCACAGCGAATGACGCGTTTTACGCCATCAATGCAGGCCAGCTCACGACTCACGGATTCAGCATCGCCAGGCAGGCAAACAGCCTTGACCTGCGGGCCCGCGTCAATCGTGAAGAACACGCCGCGGCCGGCGCGGCGCATGGCGGCAATGCTATGCATGCAATCGATGGTCGCTGCGTTCCAGTACAACAGGGCGGGCTTGGTCGCTTGCATCACGGCATGCATCTTGAGGCAACTGTGTTCGCTAATGTCTGCCAATGCCGCAAAGTCCTTCGCGTTGACAGCCTGGTCAGCGGCATCGAGATCCTCACGATGCGTGCTCACCCAGCTCGGGTAGTAGGGCGATGTGTCGGCCGATGTCAGCATCGCGCTAGTCGACCCTGTCGCCTTACGCGCCTCGCTGGTCACCGCCACAACCACTTCGAGTGGGAAATCGCTGGCACCAGCGATCTGGCGAACCTCGATATCATCGTCCGCTGTAACTGGCGCATCTAGCCGCACGAACCCTCCATACAGCGACCGCGCAGCCGAACCGGAGCCATGACCGGCGAGTCTCGCTAACGCATGCGTCGATAAAGACTGCGGCATGATTGCCTCCAAACCAACAACCAATGCAGCAAAACCTGAGGCCGAAGATGCCAGGCCGGCCGCTGTCGGAAAGTTGTTCTCAGATCGGATCGCGAGGCGCGGCCTGTCAATTGGCCAGTATTGGTCGATAAAGGCAAACAGCCGCGCTGACATGGTGGTCTCGGCAGAACCGTTCAGCTCAAATGAATCACGATCAATTGAATCCCCGATCGCAATACGCGTGGTGGTTGCCAGCTCGTCCAGCGTGATAGACAACGAACCCACCGCAGGCAGGTTGCGGTCACGATCAGCTTTGCCCCAGTACTTGACCAACGCGATGTTGGGATGAGCGCGCGCGACGACGCTGTCATTTTTTTTCTGTGAAGCTGTCAAATGGGGGTCCGCGGGCGCAAAATAAGGCGCCTGTCAGGTTGGATTCTCAGTAATGTCTTTTGAACTCGCTATTCCGGATTATATCGCCCGCGTGGACGGCGTGCTTGCAACAACGCTGCCGCCTGCCGATGTGGTGCCGGTCAAGTTACACGAGGCGATGCGTTATGCCACGTTGAATGGCGGCAAACGCATTCGCCCCCTGCTGGTTTATGCCACCGGTGGCATGCTTGAAGTCGAGACTCATCTCCTAGATGCGCCGGCCGTGGCCGTCGAACTCGTCCATGCGTTCTCTCTGGTGCACGATGACTTACCTGCGATGGACGATGACGATCTTCGTCGCGGCAAGCCAACCGTGCATTGCCAATATGACGAAGCAACGGCCATTCTGGCTGCGGATGCGCTGCAACCGCTGGCGTTCGAAGTGCTGGCAAGCGCGCCTCGTGTCGAGCAAGCGCAACTGGAAATGGTCCGAATTCTGGCGCATGCCTGCGGCTCCTTGGGCATGACTGGCGGTCAGGCGATTGATATTGAGTCAGAAGGCCAGCAGATAAGCCCTGACCTGTTGCGCAAAATGTTTGAACAAAAAACAGGCGCGCTTATTGTTGCAGCGATTGAAATGGCGGCGACGCTATCCCCCAACCTTGGCAAGGAGCGCCATCGCGCACTGCAGGAGTTCGCGCGCTGCCTCGGCCTTGCGTTTCAGATTCGCGACGACATTCTTGATATTGAGGGCGATACGGAGACGATCGGCAAGCCGCAAGGCTCGGACATCGCCCACGATAAAGCGACCTGGCCTGCAGTGTTTGGGCTGGCGGCCGCGAAGGACGAATGCGATGCATTGTATGCGCGCGGCTTGCAGGCATTGTCCGTGTTTGGCGAGGCAGCAGAACCGCTGCAGGTACTTGCGCACATCATCGTGCGCCGCGATGACTAGCGGGCATGGGCACAGAGCGCGTCATCTTACACGTCGATATGGATGCGTTTTTCGCATCCGTCGAGCAACGCGATAATCCTGAGTTGCGAGGCAAGCCGGTCCTGGTCGGCGGCAGCGGCCAACGCGGCGTCGTTGCAGCAGCCAGTTACGAGGCGCGCGAATTCGGCGTGTTCTCGGCGATGCCGGTCCGCCAGGCACTCGCCCGCTGCCCAGACGCCATTACGGTCAGACCGCGGATGAGCCACTATCAATCGGTCTCGCGGGAAATCTTCAGCGTCTTTCGTAGCATCACCCCGGAAGTGGAGGGGTTATCGGTCGATGAGGCGTTCCTGGATGTCAGTCATAGCCTCAAGCTGTTGGGATCACCGCTGGATATTGCTCGTAAGATCAAAAGCGACATCTTGTCCAGGACGCAGCTGACCGCCTCGGTCGGCATCGCCTGCAATAAGCTGGTGGCCAAGGTTGCATCCGACCTCGACAAGCCCGATGGCTTGACACTGATCAAGCCAGGCACTGAGGCTGACGAACTGGCATCGCTTAGCGTGCGGGTACTGCCAGGGATCGGTAAACGAAAATTCGCCGAGCTCCAAAGTTTTGATATCACCACGATTGCGCAACTGCAAAACGCCAGCGATTTGACGATGACACGCCTCTTTGGCCGCTATGCCGGCCGAATGCGCGAGCGAGCGCTGGGGCAGGACAAGCGGCCCGTGGTTGCGCTTCGCGATGACAAGTCTATCAGCGCCGAGAATACGTTCGAACATGATCTCAACCGCGAGCAGGAGATTCGCGAAGCGCTGCACGGACTCAGCGATCGCACTGCAGCGCGACTGCGAAACAAAGCACTGCTTGCCGGTGTCATACAGGTAAAGATACGCCAAAGCGACTTTCGCACATTCACCCGCCAATGCCGGGTTAAGCCCGCTACGGCTAACACGCAGCAGATCTACCATGCGGCGGCGCGGCTCGTGGACGAATGGCGGGCCGAGCATCCCGAGCAACGAATTCGATTGTTGGGCGTCGGCGGCGCGTCACTGCTTGCGGATCAGCAACTGGACATGTTCAGCGAGGAGCCTCGACTGGATGGAGGCCGCGTGGACAAGACGGTGGATGCCGTACGAGAACGCTTTAGCGAGCTTGGCAATAACGCACTGCAATCCGCACGCACCCTGCAGCGCGAGGATGACTAGCCCGCCACGCCAGCATTTGCGCGCTGGCGGTGGACGAGTAGACTGGACCGCAACATGTACTTAGATTTCTTCGGATTACACGAGCGCCCGTTCAGCATAACCCCCGATCCGCGCTATCTGTTCATGAGCGAACGGCACGCTGAAGCGCTGGCGCACCTGATCTATGGGGTTACCGAGAGCGACGGCTTTATCGTACTCACGGGCGAGGTCGGCACTGGCAAGACGACGCTGGTGCGCAGCCTGCTGCAGAAGATGCCAGCCGAGGCAGATGTTGCCCTTGTCTTGAACCCGCAGCTCAATGCCGTGGAGTTCCTGACCGCGATCAATAAGGAACTCGGCATCGCGTTGCCCGAAGACAGCACGAGTTGCCGAGCGTTGACCGAGGTCCTCAACGCATACTTGCTGGACGCCCATAGCCGCGGTCGGCGAACCATTGCTGTTGTCGACGAGGCGCAGAACTTATCGGCCGAGGTACTCGAACAGATTCGATTGTTGACCAACCTCGAGACAACGCGCCACAAGTTATTGCAGATTGTTCTCATTGGCCAGCCGGAGCTACGCGAGCTGCTGGCACGCAGCGATCTGCGGCAATTGGCACAACGTGTAACTGCACGCTATCACCTATTGCCCCTCAACAGCCTGGAGGCCGGACAGTACCTCGATCACCGGCTGGCTGTTGCCGGCGCGCTGCAACCGATTTTGTCAGCGAGAGCCAAAAAGACAATTCATCAATTGTCCGGCGGC
>JBCCCC010000087.1:0-13918 GCA_039033695.1 Pseudomonadota bacterium
GTATCGCGTCATACCGCCGTTCTATGAAAACCTCACGGATGCGCTGCAGGAGGTCTACGGCGACGAGGGCAGCAACATTGCATTGCCGACGCTCACGCGGTTTGCATCCTGGGTTGGTGGCGACATGGACGGCAATCCGAATGTCGGCGCCAAGACCATTCGCAACACACTTGCGCGGCAACGCAGCCTGATTCTCGATCTGTACTATCGCGAGTGCGCAACCGTGGCCGGCAAACTCAGTCAGTGCCGCGATCGGGTTGCTTTTGATCCGTCGATCGACGAGCTCATCCAGCGCTATCGGCAACACTTCAGCAAGGCATGGGGCGAAGTACCGAGCAGACATCGTGACATGCCGTATCGAGTGCTGTTCAGGCTGATACAAGCCCGGCTCCAGGCGACCTATGATGACGATGCCTACCCCTATGAATCGCCAGAGGAATTCCGCGCCGATGTACAAACCATCGCAGACAGTTTGACGGCCAATCATGGCACGCACGCCGGATTGTTTGCCGTAGAGCGCCTACTGCGCCGCATCGACTGCTTCGGTTTCCATATGGCGACCCTGGATATTCGCCAGGACTCACTGGTGCATCGCGAAGTGATCGGCAAATGCCTTGGCGACGAACACTGGTTGCAACGCAGCGCCGAAGACCGACTTGCGCGTCTGTGCGAGGCAATTCGAACGCGTGAGGCGCCTGGGGAGACTGGGGACACGCAGGTGCGAAAGACGCTCGCTGTGTTCCAGACAATCGCGTTTTGCCGGCGCAAATACGGCGAACGCTCGATTGGCCCCTACATCATCAGCATGACCCAGGGACCGGATGACATCATTGCCATTATCTTGCTGGCACAGTGGGCCGAGCTTGGGACACGGCGCGGCGAGGTGCCTTTGGATATCGCGCCGCTCCTGGAAACGGTCACTGATCTCGAGAATGGCCCGTCAATCATGTCGGCACTGCTTGATAATGAGGTGTATCGGCAGCACCTCAAGCGGCGCGGCAATCGACAGACAATCATGGTCGGCTACTCGGACAGCAACAAGGATGGCGGTCTGGCGTCAGCGCGGTGGGCGCTGCATCAGGCACAGGCCGCGCTGCGGGATACGTTGCATGCGCACGACGTTGAATTGACGCTGTTCCATGGTCGGGGTGGCACTGTCAGTCGTGGCGGCAGCAAGATGCATGATGCCGTACTGGGCGCACCTGCGGGCACTGTAGCTGGGCGCATGCGGGTGACCGAACAAGGCGAAATCATCAATGAGAAATATGGCCTGCGCGGCATCGCATTGCGCACGCTGGAGCAGGCGGCCGCGTCAGTGACGGCAGCCAGTGTCTTGCATCCCAAGAACGAAACGCTGGCGCCGGAATGGTCAAGCATGATGAGCGTGATGGCAAACGAAAGCCGTCGTCACTACCAGGATCTTACGCGACACTCCGAGGGCTTCTTCGACTATTTCCGCAGTGCCACGCCGATCGATGTCATCGAGAAAATGCGGATTGGTTCGCGACCAGCGTCGCGCCGTGATCAAAAGGGAATTGACGATCTGCGCGCGATTCCTTGGGTTTTCGCGTGGACGCAGAGCCGCTTTATTTTGCCCGGCTGGTATGGCTTTGGCACGGGTCTGGCGCGCGCCGTCGAGCAGTTCGGTGAAGCGGATTTCCGCGAGATGTTCCAACAGTGGTATTTCGTGCGGGCGCTGCTTGCCGATGCCGAGATGGTATTGGCCAAATCTGACATGGAAATCGCGCAGATCTATTCGGGGTTATCAGGTGACCTGCATGAGCGGTTCTTCCCGCGCATCCAGGCAGAGTTCGATTTGACCACCGAAATGATCCTGAAGCTGTCAGGGCAGGACAATTTGCTCGATGGTGACAAGACCTTGCAGCGCACCATCCAACTGCGAAACCCCTACATCGACCCGATGAGCCTGTTGCAGGTTGCTCTGTTGCGCGAGTGGCGCGCGGGCAATCGCGAGGACAGCGGCTTACTTGAGGCCCTGCTGGCCAGTGTCAATGGCATTGCGCAGGGCCTGCAGAATACCGGCTGATTGCGCATGAACCTGCCGCCTCCGGCCCAGCGCGCGGCATTGCTCAAGGAACGCAGACTCGCTTTCGGCTTGTTGTTGGCCGCGGTGACCTGTCTCGGTATGGGTCAGACCGTTACCTTCGCGATCCTCCCGCCAATTGGCCGCGAGCTAGGTCTTAGTGAACGCCAGGTTGGTGGCATCTTTTCGGTGTCTGCGCTGTTGTGGGTCCTGTTCAGCCCGTACTGGGGTAGGCTTAGCGACCGCTGGGGTCGCAAGCCAATCATCCTCATCGGCATGCTGGGATACATCGTGTCGACGACGGCGTTTACCGGTGCCATCGCGTATGGCCTGGCGGGCACCGCCAGTCTGGGGCTGGTTTATCTGCTCATGGTTGTCACGCGTAGCATCTACGGCATGATTGGGCCTGGGGTGCGCGTCGCCTCACAGGCTTACATTGTTGATCGTACGAGCCTCGCTGATCGCACCGTCGCCATCGCCGGACTGTCTGCCGCATTCGGATTCGGCAACGTCATCGGGCCTGGCCTCGGCGCCGCATTTAGCGTATTCGGATTGCTCGCACCACTATGGGCGATTGTTGTACTCGTGATCATTGTTGGGCTTGCCATTGTCTTTGCACTGCCTGAGAACAGTGAGCCTGACAAACAGACAGCCAGCAGTCGCCTGCCAATGAACGACAAACGCGTCAGGCCCTTTCTTGTCTACGGTCTCGCAGTAAGCTTCGCTGTCGCCACGCCAATGCAGGCCAGTGCCTTCTATTTCATAGACGTCCTCGGTTTCTCGGCAACCGACGCGGCCCAGTACGTTGGCGTTGGGCTATCCGCCGCAGCGCTTGCGGCATTGTTCTCGCAACTCTTCGTCGTGCAGAAGTTTCGCCCTTCGCCCGCAACGATGATGATCGCCGGCGCCGCACTGGTTGGCATCGCGCAGCTTTCGATCGCGGCGAGCACAACGTTTGCACCGATGGTATTCGCACTGATGCTCAACGGTTTCGGCGCCGGACTCGCAATGCCAGGCTATAGTGCAGGTGCGTCCTTGGCGGTCGGCGGACATGAACAAGGTGCCGTTGCAGGTTTGACCGGCGCAATGGGCGCTGCCGGCTTTTCGATTGTACCGTTGATCAACTTTTCGCTGTATCAGGTAGCGCCACAATTGCCGTTCCTGTTTGATGCCGGGCTCATGGCATTGCTCTTATTGTATACCTGGTTCACGCCCAAGCTCAGACAAGCCAACCATGCAGTCGGCACCATGGACCCTGGCAGCGAGAGCGGCTATTCCAACTGATGACTGGGACCTGCTAGCAGACGCGCATGGCACTGTGGCCGCCAGACTGATGACGTTGGCCCCGATACATGAGTCAGGCGCTAAAAAGTCGAGCTACAATACCGATATGCAAGCAGACGCCAGTAAGTTACGCATCTATCACGACCGATCTTGCCCTATCTGCCGCGCCGAGATGGAAGAACTCAAGTACCTCGATGCTGATGGGCGGCTCGAGCTTGTGGATTGCTCAGTCGCTGATTTCAGCGATACGGACACTCGCGACGCAGGGCTTGCTCGCGAGGATCTGATGAGCGCACTGCACGTGCTCGATGGTGACGGCCAATGGCACCAAGGGCCGGACGCCTTTGCACTCGTCTACGCAAGCCTTGGCATCGAGCGGATGGCAGCGCTGTGGGGCCGTGGCCCCTGGCGCCCCGTCGTCAATCTCGGCTACCGACTATTTGCCATCTCGCGGCGATTCCTTGCTCTGCTCGGTTTTGAACACGTGGTCAGGTGGATGATTCGGCGAGAAGCGCGCGCAGCCGCCGAGCGCGCAGACGCCTGTCAAACAAAGCGCTAGCGGTTAAGGCGAAGCCGCGGGTGAACGTGACCGGCAACCGGGACAACGGCACGACAAACCAGGCACTGCTGCCAGAATCGTCGTCAGCCTAACAGGCTCGGGGCGACAAACAGACCGATCACCCAGACAATCGCGATGGCCAGAAGGTTGAGCCAAATGCCAGCGCGTACCATCTGACCGATCTGAATCATCCCTGTGGAAAAGACAATCGCGTTTGGCGCTGTCGCGACCGGCAACATGAACGCACAGCTTGCCGCAATCGTCACTGGCACGGTGAGCAGCAACGGCGGCAATCCGGCTTGCAGCGCAATCGCCCCCATTACTGGCAGCAGCGTCGCCGTCGTGGCTAGGTTGCTAGTGAGCTCGGTCAGAAAAATGGTCATCGCGACAGCGGCCAGTAGCAAGACGCCGACACCGATCGCATTGAGTGGCGCCAACGACTCACCAAGCCATAGCGCCAGCCCGGACGCATTAACCACAGCAGCAAGCGAGAGACCGCCCCCAAACAAAATAAGCACACCCCACGGCAGACGGCTCGTATCTTCCCAGCGCATCAATGCCTTCTGTGACTGATGACCGCTCGGCACAAGAAACAGTGTGATCGCTGCAAGCATGGCGATCGAGGTATCGGACAGGTTTTCCAGATCAAACCACACCTGTAGCGGCCTGCGGAGCATCCATCCCGCAACCAGCAAACCGAACACAATCGCCACACGCTTTTCGGGGACCGTGATCGCACCTTGCTCAACTCGCATATCTTGCAAGTGACGCTGCACGGCTGCGCTCGCTGGGATGTTCACTGGGAATAGACGGTACGTCAGCAACCACCACGCGATCGGCAGCATCAATAACGTCACTGGCACGCCTACAAGCATCCAACGTGCAAAGCTGATTTGCAGATCATGATTGTCCGCCAGGTAGGCCACCAGCAACGCGTTCGGTGGCGTGCCGATCAAAGTAGCCAATCCACCGATCGATGCGGAGAACGCCAGTCCCAGCAACAACGCCGTGCGAAAACTGCCCTTTTGCTGCGCACTGACCTCATCCAGGTTTTCGGAGATCACCGTCACAACGGAAATCACGATGGGCAGTAGCATCATAGTGGTTGATGTGTTCGTCATCCACATGCTTAGCAGTGCGCATACCAACATGAAACCACCGATCAGGCGTCGCCCCTCGGTACCGGTGCGCTGCAGGATCGCCAGCGCGATACGCCGATGCAGATTCCAGCGTTCAAGCGCTAGCGCCATCATGAATCCGCCTAGAAACAGGAAGATTGTTGGATGTGCGTACGGCGCTGCGGCGTCGCGAATACTGGCCAGCCCCAGTGGGGCGAACAATACGAGCGGCAAGAAGGCGGTAACTGCGACCGGTATCGCCTCTGTTGCCCACCAAATCGCCATCCACAGGCCCGCCGCCGCCGCCCGCCACGCCATCGGCTCCATGAACGTCTGCACGGGCGCAGCCAGCATCATCAACACAAAAACGAGTGGGCCAAGAACCTGGCCCACTCGTTGTGAGGTTTTGCCGGCGTGGTCCGGCTGTTCTGCCGCTGCAGCGGTCACGAATTAAGTTGCACTAGAAGTCCAGCTTGATTTCGGCATAGTAGCTGCGGCCAAGGTCACGATGCAGGTCAGCGAAATAGCCGAAGCTGTCGTCCGCCAGCGGCGCGCGCTCGTCTGCAACGTTATTGATTCCGATGCGTACCCGCCCCGAGAACTGGTCGCGCCAATCAAAGCGATAACTGCCAGTCAGGTTGAAGGTCGTCATTGATGGAATCACGTACTCAGTGCCGTCGCTCAACGTCAATGAGGTCTGCACAATCTCGCTCACTCGCACACCGGTCAGAGCCGCGCCGAATTCATTGTAACGCCAACCGACACGGAGCGTTTGCTTCTCCTCGGGATTGCCATCCTGACGTACCAGATCGGCGAAACCGAACACCGGGAAGTCTGCCGGCAGTATGCCCGCCTGCTGCGCCGCGACCAGTTCTGCCGCCTGCCCGCCAGCAGCCTGCTCAAACTTGTCGAGGTACGACGCCAGCAGACGGAAATCGAAGTTACCCACTGGCGTATCGAGGTTGTAGTAGATGCCGATATCATGGCCGCGCACGGTCCGCGTATCCAGGTTGGCATAGTTATCCGAAACAAACTGAATGTCACCGGCCGGGCAAATGCCAGCGGCAAGATACACGGCGTCGATATCGGTATCGTCGGTCGCCTGACGCGTGACGGCCGGATTGCCCGTAAACGCCGCGCAGTTCGCCGTGCCTGCTTCCAAGCGCAACAACAAATCGAGAATCGTCTGGTTTTCTTCACCAAACAAACCAATAGTGTTTTCTTTCTCGATCGACCAGAAATCCAATGTCAAGGTCAGGCTCTCGATCGGGTCCCATGCAAAGCCGAATGAGTAGTTGGTCGACTCTTCAGGCTGCAACGCATCTGACCCTTGAGCAATACGTTGCGTCGAGTTGACACAATCGACAACGTCCTGATCCGGGTCGCCACCACGTTCAGCCGCATACAAGCACGCATAGTCAGTACGCGTGTTTTGGCGCGCGACAATCTCTTCATTGATGGTGACAAGATTGGGCGCGCGGAAGGCCTCTGACCAGGACGCTCGCAGCAGCAACTGATCGACCGGGCGATAGCCAAGCGCCAATTTGCCCACCGTCGTGCTGCCGACATCCGAGAAGTCTTCGAAGCGCAGTGCCACCTGCGCATCCAGATTGCTCAGCAGCGGGATCTGCAGCTCTGCAAACAGTGATGTGACATCCCGGCTACCGCTGCTGTCAGGCGTCGGGCTCGAGTTCACAACATCCGAGACGAACGGGTAGGTATCGCCGTCAAAGTCGGTAAACGTGATCGTGCCATCGAGTCGCGGATCGCGGTCGTCCTCAAACGACTCCTCGCGATATTCCAGACCTGCCAAGAAGGCCACCGGACCGGCGGGCATCTCAAACAGGTCATTTCGCGAAAGCTTGAAGTCAATCAGCTTGAGATCGGTTTCGTTGTCGCGCCGCACCTGGATCAACGTACGTTCGATGTTGCTGTCAACGCCACCGCTAAACGGGTTGTAAGCCGCTGGCGTCGGATCTTCAAGCGCCTCTTGCATCAACGTATTCGAGATGCGGTTGCTGGTGATGTCTTCCTTTTCAGCTCGCGACCAGATAAACGCCGTATCCCAGTCCCACGCGCCCCAGGTGCCGCGCAGCCCCTGCAAGAAGCGATAAGTCTTGCCGTCATTGTCGACGATACGCGGAACTTCGGTAAATCGACCGTTTTCGATCGCAAGCGCCAACCCTTCGCAAGGCACATCGGTACCAATGACCGAGTCCGGCAGGCGATTCGGCGACCCGCACGGCCCGAGCGGGTTCCAGTAGTTTTCCGCACCAACACGAAGATCAACCGTTGAGAACGGTGCCGACGGCTGGCGAATCGTGTTGGTATTGGACAAGTAGGCCGAGACCTCCGTGTAGGCCTCCACGCCGTTATCAAACTCGTGATTCAAGAACGCGTAGAAGTTGGTTCGATCGAGCTCGGATAGCAAGTCACGATTGTCATTGAGGTTGTAGCGGAACGTACCTTGGCCATCGCCATTGGCGCATGTGCCATAGCCGATATCCACACCACCCTCGCAACGCGGATCGCCGAGCGGAAACGTCTCAATGTCGCCGGCACTGTCACTCAACAAGCCGCTAAGGCCCGTGCCCGCTACGCTTGGTACGACGTCGTATTGACGATACGCAGAGTTGGCACTGTTGTTACGAAATTGCGTGCCAGTAGCCCACGGCGAGTCTGCCGGCAGGCGCGAGCGAAAATCCGAATCCGCCCAGCGTGCCTCATCACGCGAACTGACACGATCGCGGCGGTAATGGTTCACAAATAGCGCGAGATTGGTGCGACCGTCGTTGAAGTTCTTGCCAAATTCAACGCCGAAGGTCTGGTCGGAGCGCGGCAAGTGATCAAACTCACTCAATCGCGTACGCACAGAGAACCCCTCGAAGTCATCTTTCAACACATAGTTAACGACGCCGGCAACCGCGTCGGCGCCGTAGATCGCCGATGCGCCATCCTTGAGAACTTCGACGCGCTCAATGCCATAGACCGGCAGCGACTGGGAATTGACCGTGTTTACTGGTACGAAACTGCCGCCAACCTCCTCCGTCTGATAGCTCGCCGCATTCACGAGCCGCCGGCCATTGAGTAGCACGAGCGTATTGCCGGTACCAAGATTGCGCAGGTTAAACGCGCCAATGTCGCCGCGCGCAGAGTTGACGCCACCACTGACGTTCTCAGCTTCGCTGAAAAAGTTCTGTCCATTTTCGGCAAGGAACTCGAGGAGTTCGTCGCCCGAATCGATACCGAGCACTTCGATATCTTCGGCGCTCAGTACGGATACCGGCAGTGCACCGGAGATGTTTGCGCCACGAATCTGTGACCCGATGACAACGATTTCATCAAGCTCTTCGTCCGCTGAGCCTTCCGTGTCGTCGCCGTCTTGTTGCGCCAAGCCAACGCTGCTGGCACACAACGCAAGCAGCGCGAACACAGCGCGCCGTACGTTTAATCTCTGCATGTTTCCACCCCTGAAAATAGCCGCGCACACGGCTTTGATATGCATTAGCGGTCTAAGCCGCTTCGACTTTCAATTATAGGTTTACTCCTTCTCGAGCAATTCGTCAAAGGCTGCCCGCCTTGCAGCTGTTGCGTTTCGGACATCATCTAGCTGCGACTGCAACCAATCGCGATCCGCTGCCAATCGCTCGCGCTGCAACCCCAGCATACGGTCGACCTCCATAGCCTGAGGGCCACCCTGCCCTTTGCGTGCTGCGACCATGTCAGTCGGATCCATTGCACTTCGGATTCGCGCTGCCGGCAATGGCAGTTCGCTACCCACGGCGTCTTGATAAACTTCAGCAAGCTCTTGGTCATTGAAGGCCATCGGTGACCTTGCGCTACTGCGCCCCAGTGTCGTTAGCGTCGAGGCGAAATGGTGCGCAGTGCGAAACGGCAAACCTGCCTCGCGAACCAGCACATCGGCAACTTCCGTCATGGTCGAGTAATCGGCGTTGAGCTCCGCGAGCGCGCGCTCACGATCAATGTGCAAGGTCGCGATCACATCCGCGTAGCGCTCATACATGGCTATCGCTGCATTGGTCGTGGTCTGCAGTGCTGCGAGTCCGCGATAGTCATGCATGCCGGTGTTGGTATTGTGGGCGTTCAATATCATCAACTGCGCACCTCCAATGACGGCATTTGCCTGGCTGCGCACGCGATCCAACGGTCGCGGATTGCGCTTTTGCGGCATGATGCTGGAGCCACTGGTCTGTCCATCACCCAATTGCATCCAAGGCATCGGGTCATGGTATTGCGTATGCAGGTTTTGTATCAGTTGGGCTACTGGAATTGCGGCGGTTGCCAAAACCTGGCCCATCTCGATCTTGCTATCGACGCTCGCGACCAGTGTCGCGTCATAGGCATTGTCAACGGGGCCCAAAAAACCAAGCAGGTCTGACAGTTGCGCTCTGTCCAGCGCAAATCCAGACGTACCCAACGCGGCTGCGCCGAGTGGGGATCGGTTCAAGCGAGCGTACAAGGCCCGCAATCGAGTGCTATCCCTTTCCATCGCCGAGGCAAATGCCAGAAAGTACTGGCCAGCGGAGGTTGGCTGCGCCTGCACACCGTGCGTATAGGCCGGGATCACTGCATTCGCATACTCCTGTGCCGTGTTTAGCAGCGCGTGGCGTGCCGCGAGTTGCGCAGCATAGACAGCGAAGTACAAGTCGCGTTGCTGCAAACGACGCACAGTCTCATGCAGGTCCTGCCGGCTGCGCCCAACATGCAGTCGCGATGCATCCTCGCCAATAAGGACTTCCAGTGCCTGCTCAAAATGCAGGTAATTGGAGGAACGCCGACTGCCAGCGACAGACTGATCCTGCGCGTGCGCGCTGATACCAGCCGCTATGCGACCTGCTACTGCGCGGTCCAGTAAACCGCGATCATGCAACATGATCAGCGATGCCTTGTTGGCCTCTGCTAAATGACAGAACGCATCACAAGAGTCGGCCGCGCGCGAGGTCGCGGCTAGCATCGAAAGCACAAGGGCCAGTCCCAACCCCACCAACTCATTGCGTGCATGCCGCATGATGTTCTCCCCCAATTAGACGACAAGACTATGCCAAAAAAACGCCGCGGCCGCCGAGGGATACGACTTCGACTCGAAATCACGCGCCGCATCAGCTACCGTCAGCGCATGAATCTTCAGCGCTTGACCTCTTCCGCACGTTCGCGCGCCAGACTGATTTGTCTACTGACGCTGGCGACAATCGCCGGTTGCCAGACGGCACCTGGGCCGCAGTATTGCGACAACGGCATCATCTTGTTAGATAAGAACTTCTCCGGCGGCGGCTACGCCGAATGTGCCGTTTCTGACGGAGGCGCGTTTTCTGTCGTTGTTCGGCCCGAGGACAAGCCGCCGATCAACGTCAGCCCCTGGTATGCAATGCGTTTGTCTGCGCGCAGCGACGCAACGGCGACGATTCGCATCGATGTCGTTGATGGCTATGCTCGCTACTGGCCAAAGATCAGCGTCGACCAACGCAAATGGCAACGGTTGGACGCATCGAAGGTGCAATTCAGCGAGGATGGCAACAGCCTGCTCATCGAAGTACCGGTCTCAACCCAAGGCCTGTATGTCAGCGCTCAGGAACTAGTTACCGAAGATTGGTATACACAATGGTTTGATGAGCTGCGCGCGCAACCTGATATGACGGTTGCACTGATCGGTCATAGTCGCCTGGGCCGGCCGCTGCTGGCTGCCTCACTGGGCGATCAGCCAGAAATCATCGTCCTGCTCGGACGTCAACATCCGCCAGAGATCACTGGCGCGTTGGCGATGCGGCATTTCGTCAACACAGTACTTGCTGAGACGGAGCTGGCCAGAGCATTTCGCGAGCGCTATCAGCTTTTGATCGTGCCGTTCATCAATCCAGATGGCGTTAATCGAGGCCATTGGCGCCACAATACGGGCTCCACCGACCTAAACAGAGATTGGGGCCCGTTCACGCAACCAGAAACTCAAAGCGTTAGAGACTTGCTTGCCGCCAAGGCAAAGAATGGCCAAGAGCCCGCGCTGATGTTTGATTTTCACTCAACACGCCGAAACCTGTTCTACACTCAGACACCTGAGGAGTTCCCGCCAGGCGAAGACGTCGTGGGCGATTGGATTGCGGCGGCGGCAGCGCGTCTGCCGTGGCTGGATTACACGCGCGAAGCGAGCACGCCGTCAGAACAAGCCAATTCAAAGAACTACTTTTACAAGACCTACGGCATCACAGCCGTGACGTACGAGCTTGGCGACGAAGAAGACCGCGCGCGAATCGAGCCGGCTTCGGTTGTCTATGCTGAGGAAATGATGCGGCGCATGCTACAGCGAGACTAGTTTACATCCCAAGGGTCGACGCTAACCATAGCAACTGTTGCAGCCGTCCTCGCATCGACAACCAACGCGAAACTCTTTGGCATTTTGTTGACCACAGGCACGTAGACTACGGAGTCGAGCGCCCGGTCGTGGCGCAGCAACATCTTGTTGACTGACTCCGCTGCATTCTGATCATGATCAATGATAGCTTGTAGCGGCCGTGCGCGATCAAGTACACCTTGCATGGCTTCGTCGAGTGGGCGCCAGAACTCCGGCTGCTGTTCCAGCTCGATGCCTTGCTCAACGCTCCTAAAGAGCAGTGCTTCCCGGATCTCGGCATCTGTTGGCATCTCCGCGACCATGACGCAGGGCAGCCTCCAATGTCCTTGACAGTGTCCGCGCGCCAGTTGCGGATCGGTGACGTCTCGATCCGTCATGACGACAAAGCGGTCGACGGCAAAGACCATGTACTGCGGTCGCTCGATGTACAGAACGTAGCTGCCATAGGCCAGGGCTGACAACTGCACAATTGCAATGAACCACATGTCGATGATAAGCCCGCGCTTGCCTGGTCGATACAGGTAGGCGGTCAGCACAGGGCCTAATACCAGATCAACGCCGATTAGCGTTCTTAGCGCGTTCTGCGCGCCACTGATTCGGAAGAATGGCGCTGGGTACCAAATCAGGAAAATTACTGCCAGCAAGCCCGAGACTATGGTCAGGCTGATCAGAAAGTGCAAGGCGACGGCTCTTGATTTTGGCATGAGTGCTTGCAGGTCCAAATACTGGAGACAACAGATTCGCAATTATAGTCTGATACGCATCGAATTCTGTGAGCCTGGTCAAATCTGCTACGCCGACATTGACAGCATAACAACCATTAGGCTCAATCAAGCACTGGCGTCCCAGCAACCATGCGGAGTAAGCGTGCGCTTTTCCAGAAGGCAGTTGATGATCAGCACGGCAACGGCAACAGGGTTGGCGATGCTGCCGTTGCGCGCCAAGCGTACTCGCAGGACTTTCGTGCTGGTGCCCGGCACTTGGCACGGTGGCTGGGTCTGGTCACCAGTGGCTGAGCTACTGCGGGCACGCGGCCATCGCTGTTTCGCGGTGACTTGTACGGGTGTCGGTGAGCGCGCTCACCTGATCACACCCGAAACAGGACTCGCAACACACGTGACTGATGTCGCCAGCGTGATCGAGTTCGAGCAACTGGACAACGTCATCCTCGTCGGGCATTCATTTGGGGGCATTACCATTACTGGCGTTGCTGACCTGCTGGGCAAGCGCGTCGCGCAGCTCGTCTTCTATGACGCATTCATCCCAACGCCAGAGAGGCCGGCCTGGGTGCGACGCGATGACAACGGTCAATGGCCGGCATGGTGGCAAGAACGCAAGGCCAAATTTATCGATGGCTACAAGATGTCTTTCTTTGAGGACTACACGATTCGAATGCTGGTCGATCCCGATACCCATCCGACCATCGCCGCATCAGTGGCGCAGCGATTGACCTGGCACCCTGCGCGCCAATGGACCGACCGTGTATCGTTTGCCAACGGCGGCTGGCAGGATACGCCGAGAAGCTATGTTCATTGCGTTGGCCAGACGCACCGGCAAACCAGCGCCGCGATGTTCGGGCCAGCGACACAACCGGGTTGGAATTTTATAGAATCACCGACGCAACGACTTGGCATGTTAACGCAGCCAGCGCTCACGGCCGACTTACTCGATTCCCTCGGCTAACGCGAAAACGCCTATCTTCCCTACCCAGGACACGATATTGGTATGACAGAAAAAAAGAATTCCCGGCTTGAGCTTGGCACCTCGCTCCTGGCTATTGCGATCTCCGTGGTTGCAATGGGCGTGTCGTTGTTTGAAGTCAGCGCGATGCGCAGCCAGCAGCGCGCTGAGGTTTGGCCTTATATCGAGCTCAGCCAGCGGTTCAACAATGAGGGCTTTGAATTACAGCTCTCCAACAAAGGCGTGGGGCCGGCTCTGATGGCCGACGTCAATCTGACCAACGATGGACAAGCGATCACCGATCTTGACGCATTCATCGCCGCCACCGTTGGTGACGAGAACGCGTTCAGCTACGACGTATATCGGGTTGGTGACCCTGCGAATCGGGTCATTGCAGCGGGCGAACAAGTGACACTTTTCGCCGTACCCTGGGAGCCGCGCACACGCCTTTTGATTGAGCGCTGGGGTGCGCAGTCAATTGACATAGTCGCTTGTTACTGCTCCATTCACGAGGAATGCTGGCGCGCCAAAATGTCAGAACGACAGTCGCAGCCAGCCGAACGCTGCCGCTGATAACAGCCCATGCAAACCTATGACGTAGTCGTGTTAGGCGGCGGCGCTGCCGGCCTCATGTGCGCGCTGACGGCAGGGCAACGTGGACGCTCGGTATTGGTATTGGAAGGCAGCAACAAGATTGGCAAGAAAATTCTCATGTCCGGTGGCGGGCGCTGCAATTTCACCAATCTTCACTGCGACCCGACGCACTTCATTTCGGCCAATCCCAATTTCTGCATCTCGGCATTGTCACGCTATACGCAATGGGATTTCATCGCGCTAGTCGAAAAACACGGCATCGCCTATCACGAAAA
>JBCCCC010000088.1:0-13659 GCA_039033695.1 Pseudomonadota bacterium
GGTCGAAGAGAAGGTTGATCAGCGCAAAGCGGAGAAATTGGCCGCCAAGCTCAAGAAGGGGCGAGGATTTGACCTGGCTGACCTGCGCGACCAGCTTGAGCAGATGCAAAACATGGGTGGTCTGGGCGCATTGATGGACAAGATGCCGATGCCGGGCAACATGAATCCGGCCGCGCTCAAGGGTCAAATGGACGACAAGCAGATCCGCAGGCAGATAGCCATCATCAACTCAATGACCGTTGACGAGCAGCGTTTTCCTAGAAAAATCAATGGCTCACGGAAAAAGCGTATTGCCAAAGGTGCAGGCCAGCAGATCCAGGATGTCAACCGTCTGCTCAAGCAGCACCTGCAAATGGAGCGCATGATGAAGAAGGTCTCGCGGGGCGGCATGAAGAAGCTCATGCGAGGCCTTGGTGGTGCTGGCGGCGGTATGCCGCCATTCGGTCGCTAGTCGCGCTCAAACGGCTGTGCCCCAGCACGTGCTGGCCTGCTGCTTAAGTGTTTGTCTTTCTGATGCAAAGCAGTACAATGGCCGGCTTGTTGCGTGCCAGCAGGCCCGAATGTGGGGGCAAGGTATGCGCCGAGTAGCCTCGCGCGAGTGCCGAGGCGACCGACAATTTACTCAGAGGCACTGGCGTCAGGCTGGGCCTAACATCGGAATTCAAGATTATGGTCACAATTCGTCTGACACGTGGCGGTGCAAAGAAGCGCCCGTTCTATCACATCGTGGTAACGGACAGCCGTAACCGTCGTGACGGTCGTTACATTGAGCGCCTTGGCTATTTCAACCCGCTCGCCAAAGCAAACAGCGAAGGCTTGCGTATTGATATCGAACGCGCCGATCACTGGATTAGCCATGGCGCGCAGCCGTCTGATCGGGTTGCACAATTGCTCAAGCGCTATCGCAAGGCGCAAGAGGCGGCCTAAGGTTAGTTGGTCAGGTCGACGAGTCTGGCCTGGTGACGGGAACACACGATAAAACAGTTGTCGTTGGTGAAATCCGCGGTATCTATGGTGTTAAAGGCTGGGTCAAATTGTATTCATGGACCCGGCCACGTGAAAATCTGCTGACCTACTCAACGTTCGTGACCCCGGAAGGCAGGACGCTGAATTTGTTAGCGGGACGTGAGCAGGGCAAAACGCTCATTGGCAAGTTTGACGGCTTTGACAGTCGCGACGATGCCGAACAGGCTCAGGGTCTAACGCTGACGGTTTCTCGCAGCGCATTGCCGGCAACGGCGGAGGCCGAGGGCGAGTACTACTGGGCCGACCTTGTCGGTCTGACCGTGGTAGACGAGGCGAGAGGTGAACTTGGCATTGTCGATCACCTGCTCGAGACAGGCGCCAACGATGTGATGGTGCTTGAGAATGTACAAGGCGGGCAAAGCCTGCTGCCGTTCGTGATGGGCCAGGTGGTCAAACACGTAGACCTTGCGAACGGCAAAATCGATGTTGATTGGCCTGGCGCCGACGACATCGCGGATTGACACAATGCGGATACAGGTCATCACACTGTTCCCGCAAATGATTGAAACGCTGACCGAATTCGGCATTACCGGCCGGGCAGCGAAGCAAGGGTTGCTTGAGGTGTCGTGCACTAATCCCCGGGATTTTTGTGACGACCCGCATCGCACAGTAGATGATCGTCCATTTGGTGGCGGTCCGGGCATGGTCATGAAATTTGCCCCGTGCGTTGCAGCGATCCGTGCGGCCAGGGCGGCCAGCGAAGGCGCGATCAGCGTGCTGATGACGCCGCAGGGCCGTCGTTTGGATCAGTCCGGCGTGCAGCGGTTAGCGCAGTCGCCAGGCTTGATTCTGGTGGCCGGAAGGTATGAAGGCCTGGACGAGCGTATCGTTGAGGCGGAGATTGATGAGGAGTTATCGCTCGGCGATTTTGTGTTGAGCGGTGGCGAGTTGGCAGCCATGGCGGTCATTGACAGTGTCGCGCGTTTGCAACCGGGTGCACTGGGCCATGCGGACTCGGCGACGCAGGACTCGTTTAGCGATGGCTTGCTCGAGCATCCGCACTATACGCGGCCAACGGCAGCGGAAGGGCGGCAAGTGCCTGACGTGCTGCGTGGCGGCGACCACGCAGCTATCGCGCGCTGGCGTCGACAGCAGGCGCTGGGGCGCACATGGTTGCGGCGACCGGATTTACTGGCAGCCGCATCGTTGACAGAAACTGACCAGCAATTGCTGGAGGCATTCAAGGTTGCGCATAAGCGTGATCAGACGGACTGAAACTTTGACTGGGTGCGCAGGCGCGCCAATGGGTGAGAAAAAATGAGCAAAATCATTGATGCGATTGATCAGGAGCAAATGACGCGTGACGTGCCGGACTTTGGTCCCGGCGACACTGTCGTTGTGCAGGTTCGTGTAAAAGAGGGTGATCGTGAGCGCTTGCAGTCCTATGAAGGTGTTGTAATCGCGAAGAAAAACCGCGGCATCAACTCGTCATTTACGGTGCGCAAGATGTCGCACGGCGAAGGTGTTGAGCGCGTGTTCCAAACCTACAGCCAAGGCATCGGTGATATCACCGTCAAGCGTCGCGGCGACGTTCGTCGCGCCAAGTTGTACTACCTGCGCGGTCGTACCGGTAAAGCGGCTCGTATTCGCGAGAAAATCTAGACACGGCTTGTGCACGCCTGCGGGTGGTCCCGCTTTGGGAACCCCGCACGGAGCCTATGGTCAACCTAGCAATGACAGCCTGGTCTCACCTTAGTTGGCGCCGCCTCGTCGCGCCTGTACGCCTGATGCTCGCCAGCGCTGTGCTGCTGAGTGCGACAGGTTGTGCTGGCCTGGTGTCGTCTGCTGCAAGCCGATTTGCCGATAATCTTGGTATGGCGGTGCTCAACCAGCCAGATCCGCAGATTGTCAGCGACGGCGCACCATCCTATTTGCTCTTGCTGGATAGCTTGCTCGAAGGTAACCCTGACGATCCGGCATTGCTGTCAGCTGCTGCAGATTTGTATGCGGCCTACGGCGCTGTGTTCGCGCGCGATCCAGAGCGCGCCAAGATCCTCACCACACGCGCATTGGGCTACGCAGAGCGTGCCATTTGTCTTGAATACGAGGCAGGTTGCAGCTGGCCGTCAGTGCCATTCCAGGCGTTTGAGGCGTCGCTGCCAGCGCTTGGTGAGAAGCAGATCGGGTCAGCCAGTAGCTACGCCGTGGCCTCATTAGCGTACATTCGCGCCCACAGCGACGATTGGGGTGCACTGGCCAGATTGCCGCACATTGAGGCGCTGGTGCTCACGCTTGTGCCTTTCACACAAGATGCCGATCGCGGTGCGATGTACAACTACCTCGGCATTCTTAACAGCCTTCGCCCGCCGGCGCTCGGCGGCCAGCCGGAGGTTGCTCGCGAATATTTCGAGAAAGCGATAGCACTCAGCGAGGGCCGGGATCTTGCGATCAAAGTTGAGTTCGCTCGCGGCTACGCCCGCATGCTTTATGAGCAGGAGCTGCATGATCGGCTGCTCACCGAGGTGCTGGCGGCCGATCCCGAGGCTGATGGACTGACGTTGACCAACACGCTGGCGCAACGCGATGCGACGCAGTTGCTGGAAAGCGGCAAAGACTATTTTTAGCGATTGGCGAAATACCAGCGCAACCTTGCCGGTCCTATCCTGTCAGAGAATACAAGTTACTCGTTCACGGAACGTTCACGCTGACTGGCGTATTATTGGCCCGATTTATGCTGCGTAGCAGTGCGTCGTCGGCCAGGGAGGTGTAGCGACATGAAACGATTATTGAAGCTGCTCGCGATCGCGGGCACGTTGGGATTGGGTTCGGTCGCCTCGGCCGAGACCTTCAAGTTGGCAACCATCGCGCCGGAGAATTCGCAGTGGATGCGCGATATGCGCGCGGGCGCGGCTGAGATCAAAGAGCGCACAGAGGGTCGCGTCGAAATCAAGCTGTTCGGCGGTGGTGTCATGGGTAATGACAACAAGGTTCTGCGCAAGATCCGGATCGGGCAGCTGCACGGTGGTGCGTTTACCGCTGGCAGCTTGATGGACCGTTATCCGGATCTGTCGATTTATGGCTTGCCGTTGCTGTTCAACTCGCAAGCCGAGGTGGACTATGTGCGCGCCGCACTCGATGCGGAGTTAAAGCAGGGGCTCGAAGATGCAGGCTTTGTCAGCTTTGGTTTCGCTGGTGGTGGTTTTGCAATGGTGCTCGGTAACGCACCCGTGCGCAGCCTGTCGGATCTCGAGAACCAGAAGGTCTGGGTGCCAGAGGGTGACACGATAAGCTATGCAGGCATGCAGGCGCTGGATTTGTCTCCGGTCACATTGCCCGTCACTGACGTGCTGACCGGCCTGCAAACTGGACTCCTGGATATTGTGGCTACACCACCTGTCGGCGCCCTCGTGTTGCAATGGCACACCAAGGTGAGCTTCGGCACGCCAATGCCATTGGTTTACACGATGGCATTCATGGCGATCGACAAGAAGCGTTTTGATCGCTTGTCGGCAGATGATCAGCAGGTCGTTCGCGAAGTCATGGGCGACATCTACGCGAATTTTGAGCAGGTCAATCGCGTGGATAATGAAAAGGCCCTGGCTGCATTGGAGCAAGTCGGCATTGAGATGGTAGAGCTTGAAGCGGGCCAACTCGATCAATGGCGTGCCGCAGTTAACGGTGCCAACCGTGAGTTGGCTGATGAGGGTGTATTCTCAGCTGATCTGTACGCTCGCATCAATGGCTTGCTGAAAACCTTCCGCAGCGGTAACTTGGCGAACACATCGACTGACTAACCAGGCCACACCTTGCTCATTCGGAAACTCGCCCGCTGGGGCAAAGCGGGCGAAGACGCCGCTTTGGTGCTGTTGCTCGGCGCAATGATCTTGCTGGCGAGCAGCCAGATCGTAATGCGCAATATGTTTGACTCCGGATTCATCTGGGCAGATGAGTCTTTGCGCCTGATGGTGTTGTGGCTGGCATTGGCCGGTTCCGTTGCTGCCAGCCGCGCGGATAAGCATATCTCGATCAATGTGCTCTCTCGTTTTCTGCCCGCGACAGGCCAGTTGCTTGCAAGAGTAGTAACTAACCTGTTCACCACGGGTGTCTGCGGCCTGCTTGCCTATCATTCTTGGCGATTTGTTGCCGAGTCCCGCGAGTACGAAGATACGTTGCTGGGTGGCCAGCCCGCCTGGTGGTTCCAAGTCGTGTTACCTGTCGCGTTTGCACTCATGTGTTGGCGCTACCTGTGTTTCCTGCTTGCTGATAGTTATCGCCTGGTACGGCGCAAACCTGCACCGAAGCAGGTGCCGCTACCATGATCGTGACCGGGCTGATATTGGGCTTGCTGGCACTGTTCGGCGCACCGCTGTTTGCCATCATCGCTGCGAGCGCGATGTGGGCCTATTATCGTGAAGACATCGATGTGTCTGCCATTGCGATCGAGTTCTTTTCTATCGCAGAGATGCCTGTGCTGCTTGCGATCCCGCTGTTTACGTTTGCAGGGTACTTGCTCAGCGAAAGCCAGGCACCAAGCCGTTTGGTACGACTGACTCAGGCACTGCTTGGCTGGATGCCCGGCGGCTTGGCGATCGTGTCGCTGGCGGCTTGCGCGTTCTTTACGGCATTTACCGGTGCCTCGGGCGTTACTATTATTGCGTTGGGCGCTATCTTGTTTCCCGCGCTCGCCCAAGCCGGGTACGGTGACAAATTCAACCTTGGCCTGGTGACATCTGCCGGCAGCCTTGGCCTGTTATTCGCACCGTCGTTGCCGCTGATTCTCTATGGCATTGTGGCGCAGGTTCCGATCGACAGTTTGTTCCGCGCCGGTATTCTGCCCGGCATGTTGATGCTGATCATGCTCGCCGGCTATAGCCTGTGGGTCAATCGCGGCACGAGCCAGCCATTGTCGCAGTTTTCATGGCAAGAAGTACGTGGCGCGTTGCGAGAGAGTGTCTGGGAGTTGCCGCTGCCCGTCGTCGTGCTGGGTGGCATTTACTCGGGATATTTTGCGGTGTCCGAGGCAGCTGCGGTTACAGCACTCTACGCGCTGATCGTCGAGGTCTTTATCCTGCGCGAAATCCCTCTGAAGCGCGTTCCCGACATCATGCGCGAGTCAATGCTGCTCGTGGGCGGCATCCTCGTCATTCTGGGCGTGTCACTGGCTTCGACCAATATCATGATCGATTCAGGAGTACCGCAGCGCCTGCTGGAATGGGTGAGCAGCTTTGTAACGGGACAGGCGAGCTTCCTGATTCTACTCTTGCTGTTCCTGTTGGTGCTCGGCGCCATACTGGATATCTTCTCGGCGTTGGTGTTAGTGGTGCCCCTGATCTTGCCCGTCGCGCTGGAATACGGCATCGAGCCTGTGCACCTTGGCATTGTGTTTCTTGCGGCCATGCAACTGGGCTATCTGACGCCACCCGTCGGACTCAACCTGTTCATTGCCAGTTATCGCTTCGAGAAACCGATCACCGAAGTTTACGCTGCGACGTTCCCGTTCCTCGTAATTTTGCTATTGTCAGTGGTTATCATTACGTTCTGGCCGGCGTTGTCGCTGGTGTTTTTGTAGTACCCAACGTCCACTACGCATCTGCCGCGGCCTTATGTCGCAACGCAGTATATTGCTGCGTCAGAGACTGCGAATTGGCGCGAATTACGTTACTGTTAAGCCTAACTGAAACCGCGAGACTCGAATTACCATGCAATCACAAAAACCGAATATTTTCCGGCGCATCTTTGGTGCCATCTGGCGTGGCTTTAACGGCCTGCGAAAGATCCTGCACTTCTTGCTGCTCGCCGCGATCTTCATGTTTGTTATCGCCGTCATGTCACCAACGCCGCCCACCTTACCCGACCGCGCGGCATTGGTCGTTGCCCCAACCGGTGCGCTGACCGAGCAACTGGCGGGCGCGCCATTGGATCGCGCGCTGGATGAACTGACCGGCAACGCGCAAGAGCAAACACTGGTGCGTGACGTTGTGGACGCGCTGGACTACGCGGCCGCAGACGATGCCATTGGTGCGGTTTATTTGCGTACAGATATGCTGGGTTCAGCAAGCATGACCAAATTGCAGGCGATTGCAGAAGCGATGATCCGTTTTCGCGAGTCCGGAAAGCCTGTGATTGCGACTGGCGCGTACTTTGGTAATGGCGGCTACTATCTCGCTGCATTCGCCGATGAGATCTTGCTCGACCCCAATGGCGGCGTGCTAGCCGAAGGTTTCGGTCGCTACCGTAACTATTATGCCGAGGCTATCGACAAGCTGTCGATCACGTGGAACATCTTCAAGGTGGGCACGCACAAGAGCTTCGTAGAGCCCTATGTGCGTAACGACATGTCCGATGAGGACCGGCAGACTTCGCAAGAGCTGCTTGGGCAATTGTGGAACAGCTACGTCACTGAAGTAGAGGCGGCACGCGAGTTGCCCGCAGGCTCGATGCAAAACGCGGTGGACAACTTTGACGTCGAGCTAGCCAACAACGATGGCGACTTCGCGGATACGGCGTTGGCGTTGGGTCTGGTTGATGAGCTGGCAACGGTGACTCAGGCGCGCGCTCGCATGATAGAGCTGGTGGGCGCATCTGAGGACGATGAGTCGACCTTTAGTCAGATCAATCATCGCGACTATGTGTCTACGAAGCGATTGCTGAATCCTACGATCGAAAAAGAGCAGGTCGTTGCGATTGTTGTGGCGTCCGGCAGTATTATCGATGGCAGCGCTGCACCTGGCCAGATTGGTGGCGACTCGACCGCCAAGCTGCTGCGCGAGGCGCGCACCGACGACGCCGTGAAGGCCGTCGTCTTGCGCGTTGACAGTGGCGGCGGCAGCGCTTTCGCGTCGGACATTATTCTGCAGGAGATCCGCAATATTCAGGCAGCGGGCAAGCCCGTGATCGCCTCGATGGGCGGTGTTGCGGCGTCGGGTGGCTACTGGATTTCAATGGCCGCCGATCAAATCATCGCGCATCCGGATACCGTGACCGGCTCCATTGGTATCTTCGGCATGGTGCCAACGTTCGAAGAGTCACTGGCTCGCCTGGGCGTCTACACCGACGGTGTGGGTACGACATCGCTAGCGGGTGCGTTGCGCGTTGATCGTGCATTGACGGACCAGGTCAAGCGTATCTTGCAGTTGAATATCGAGAATGGCTATCGCGAGTTTGTTGGTGGCGTCGCTGACAATCGGGGTATGAGCTTTGACGACGTGGATGCGGTGGCACAAGGTAAGGTCTGGACAGGTACCGACGCGTTGCGTCTTGGATTGGTTGATACCTTGGGCGATCTTGACGATGCAGTGACCCTGGCAGCCGAGCGCGCGGCGCTCGATGCGGATACCTATAGCGTGCGCTACGTCGAACCAAAGCTCTCCGCTCAAGAGCAGCTGTTCATCGATATTCTCAACGGTTCCGCGCAGCTTGGCTTCGAGCCTACCGTCTTAATGCCCAAGCCAAGCCATCTTAGCGGTGTCATGGATCTCGCCGAGCGCAAGCTAGCAGAGTTTGCACGTTTCAATGATCCGGCTGGCGTCTACGCGGAGTGCTTCTGCGCCATCGAGTAACCGATGCCGCGTAAGGTCATTCGCACGCGTCCGTTCGGTTATTGATCCGGTCGTGGTTTGTATGCGGAATCGGCTCATCGGTTGACGCGGGGAAGGCAGCCCAACGTGCAACTGGCTTCGCTGAGAAGTCAGAGCACGGGTTCGCCGGCCCGCCGTTGGGGATTGCAGGATGGCGCGCTGATCGCGCCAGCGGGATGGCAATTGTTTTGCTTTATGCATGCTGCTGACCGTGGGTCAGGCAAACAGAGCATGCAAGGCGTGCCGCGGGTTACGCAGCCCAGTCCAAGATCACTTTGCCAGACTGTCCGCTGTCCATGACCTGAAAAGCTTCCTGGAAGTCATCGATCCCAAAGCGGTGCGTAACGATCGGCGAGAGATCGAGCCCGCTCTGCAGCATGCTGGACATCTTGTACCAGGTTTCAAACATCTCGCGGCCGTAGATGCCTTTTACCATAAGGCCTTTGAAAATAATCTGGTTCCAGTCAACGGCAGTGTCGTCCGGTGGAATGCCAAGCAATGCGACTTTACCGCCGTGGTGCATGACGCGCAGCAGCTCGCGCAAGGCGCTGCCATTGCCGGACATCTCCATGCCCACGTCAAAGCCTTCTTCCATGCCGAGCGTCTGCATGGCGTCGTCGAGGGTATCGCGGGTCACATTAATCGCAAGCGTCGCGCCCATCTGGCGGGCTAAAGCGAGGCGATAGTCGTTAACGTCAGTGACGACGATGTGTCGTGCGCCAACGTGGCGGGCCACTGCCACGGCCATGATGCCAATGGGGCCAGCGCCAGTAATCAACACATCTTCGCCAACGAGGTCGAAAGACAGAGCGGTATGGGTGGCGTTACCTAGTGGATCAAGGATCGCTGCCATGTCATCGCTGATGTCGGCCGGCAGGCGAAACACGTTCGATGCCGGCACAGAAATGTACTCGGCGAAGGCCCCGGGCCTGTTGACGCCAATGCCGACGGTGTTCATGCACAAGTGGCGGCGGCCCGCCCGGCAGTTGCGGCATACCCCGCAGGTAATATGCCCTTCTGCGGATACGCGATCACCCGGCGACAGGCCATGCACCTCGCTGCCACACTCAACCACGACACCGCTGAACTCGTGGCCAACGGCCATCGGTACGGGAATCGTAGCCTTTGCCCATTCATCCCAGCGATAAATATGAATATCGGTGCCGCAAATGGCTGTCTTTGCGACCTTGATCATCACGTCATTGTGGCCGATCTCCGGCTCGGGAATGTCTTCCATCCAGATGCCAGGCTCAGCATGTTTCTTGGTCAGCGCTTTCATCACTCAGGCTCCGCAAATAACCCCGAACTCCCGGCCGACTTTGGCGAACGCGGCGATTGCTTCGTCGAGTTCCTGCAGCGTATGGCCGGCTGACATTTGCGTACGAATACGCGCTTGACCCTTAGGCACCACCGGAAATGCAAAACCGACGACATAGACGCCCTCGTCGAGAAGTGCTGCGGCCATGTCGGTGGCGAGTTTTGCGTCGCCCAACATCACGGGGATGATTGGATGCGTCCCGGGCTTGAGCTCAAAACCAAGCGCACTCATGTGCTCTCTGAAATACGCGGCATTTCGCCACAAGGTTTCTCGTAGCGTCGGGTCGCTGCGCAGCAGATCCAAAACGGCGATCGAAGTGGCGGCAATGGTCGGCGCGAGCGTATTGGAAAACAAGTAAGGCCGAGACCGTTGGCGCAGCCAATCGATGATCTCTCGACGACCACTTGTGTATCCGCCCGACGCGCCGCCCAGGGCTTTGCCGAGCGTGCCGGTGATAATGTCGATCTTGCCAATGAGGTCGCAGTGCTCGTGGGTGCCGCGCCCGTCGCGGCCGAGGAAACCGGTCGCATGGCAGTCATCCATCATGATCAAAGCATCGTACTGCTCGGCGAGCGCAACGATCCCTGGCAGGTTGGCTACCGTGCCATCCATCGAGAACACACCATCGGTGGCGATCAGCCGAACACGCGCATCGCTGGCCGCTTGTAACTGCGCTTCAAGGTCTGCCATGTCATCGTGTTGATAGCGGTAGCGCTGTGCCTTGCTCAATCGAATGCCGTCGATGATGCTGGCGTGGTTCAACGCATCACTGATGACCGCATCTTCGGCTGTCAGAATGGTCTCAAACAGGCCGCCGTTCGCATCGAAACAGGATGGGTAGAGGATAGTCGATTCAGTGCCGAGAAACGCCGAGAGCTTGTCTTCAAGATCGGTGTGAATCGTCTGTGTGCCGCAAATGAACCGGACTGACGCCATGCCGAACCCGAAGTCGTCGAGCGCCTTGTGCGCTGCGGCAACTACCGCCGGGTGATTGGCGAGCCCGAGGTAGTTGTTGGCACACAGGTTGATGACGGACTTGCCATCCAGTTCGGCGACGGTCACCTCGGCCTGCTGCGGGCCGCTGATGCGCCGCTCGGTCTTGTAAAGGCCCTGGTCATGCAGCGCGGCGGTCTGCGTGGCGAGTGTATCGAGAAAGCGTTGTGACAAGGTATGATCTCCGCAGCAATTGGCGAGGTTCGTCGCCGCTATTGCCGCGATTATAACAGTGGAAACTAATATGGCCGATGCTTTGCGAATCGATAAATGGCTGTTTTTCGCGCGTTTCTACAAGACGCGTGGCCAGGCAAGTGCTGCGGTCGCCGGCGGTCATGTCACCCGCAACGGCGAAAGAGCCAAGCCGGCGCAGCCGGTGCGCCTGGACGACACGCTTCAAATCACGCGAGATCGCTACACCTGGCAAATCGTGGTACGCGCTATTCCTGCTCGCCGCGGGCCAGCACCCGAGGCGCAAGCCTGTTACCAGGAGCTGGAAGAGAGCATCGCATCGCGCAGCGCGCTGCGCGATGCGCTCAAGAGCGATCGGCTTGGTATGCCGCGCACGAGCGGGCGCCCGGACAAGCACACGCGAAAGCGTATTCGGCAGTTCAAAGACCAGGCCTAGCAACACCATGCTGTGCTTGGCCAGCGCCAACACTGCGCTATACTCCAAAGCCACGAAAGGCGGGCCGGAAGCGGCCTTGATGAGGAGCCGATTATGGCCACCGAGCGTCATCCCACAGCAACCACGTTGCCAAGTTTTCCTGACGATCACACCGTCGCTGGTAGCGCGCATTTAATCAACCTCCGCTATCTTGCCGATGAGGCGACATGTGTCAAATCGCTTAGTGCGATCGCTGCGCAATCGACGATCGTTGGTCGCAATATCCACAAGACTGCCGCGAGCCTGGTGGCGCATGTGCGCGTGCTAAACGCCGAGCAGAGCGGTCTCGATGCTTTCCTGCAAAAGTATGACCTGTCTTCGCAGGAAGGCATTATGCTCATGTGTATTGCCGAGGCATTGCTGCGCATCCCGGATAAAGACACCGCCGATCGACTGATTGCCGACAAACTGTCGATGGCAGACTGGTCGACGCATCTTGGAACCAGTGAGTCGTTGTTCGTGAATGCCTCGACCTGGGGTTTGATGCTCACTGGCCGCATGCTGTCGCTGGATGACCAGACGCGCAGTAACCCATCGAGCATGCTGCGCAAGCTGGTTAGCCGTGCCGGAGAGCCCGTCGTACGCTCCGCCATGCGTTCTGCGATGCGCATCATGGGCCATCAGTTCGTGATGGGTCGCACCATCGGCGATGCGCTCAAGCGCGCGCGCAAGGGCGAGAATGCGCAGTATCGATACTCCTACGACATGTTGGGCGAGGCCGCGCTAACACGCAAGGACGCGCAACGATACTTCGAGGCTTACCGCGATGCCATTGTTACCATTGGCAAATCGTCGCAGGCCGATGATCTGTTCGCAGCACCGAGTATTTCCGTCAAGTTATCGGCGTTGCATCCGCGTTACGAATTCGCCCGTCGGCGCCAGATCATGGAAGAGCTTGTCCCACTACTGGTCGCTTTGGCGGGATATGCGCGCGAGGCCAATATCGGTCTGACGATGGATGCCGAGGAGGCTGACCGTCTTGAGTTGTCGCTGGACGTATTCGAGGCCGTGTACCTCGATTCTGCGCTCGAAAACTACGCGGGTTTGGGGCTGGCCGTGCAGGCCTACCAGAAACGTGCCGCGCTGGTCATTGAATGGCTGGTCGATCTGGCGCGCCGTGGTGGCCGACGTATTCCCGTGCGGCTCGTCAAAGGCGCCTACTGGGACACCGAGATCAAGCATGCTCAGGAATTGGGCTTGTCCGGTTACCCGGTGTTTACGCGCAAGGTCAATACCGATGTATCGTATCTCGCGTGTGCACGGCTGATGTTGGATGCGGGCGATGCGTTGTACCCGCAGTTCGCCACGCACAACGCGCATACGCTCTCCTATATCCTGCACCATGCTGGTAGCCGCGACGATTACGAGTTCCAGCGTTTGCATGGGATGGGCGAAGAGCTATACAGCGCTGTCGTGGACACGAGCCGCTATGCAAAGCAGTGTCGTGTCTACGCTCCGGTTGGCAGTCACGAAGACTTGCTGCCTTACCTGGTGCGGCGCTTGCTCGAAAATGGTGCTAACACATCGTTCGTCAATCGTCTCGTGGACGAAAGCGAGCCGATCGAGGCGATTGTCTCTGATCCCCTGCAAGAGGTCGCCGAGCTTGAGTCTATTGCGCATCCGAAGATCGTCTTACCAGCGCATCTTTATGGCGCGGCACGGCTGAATTCGTCCGGTATCAATATGCCGGATCGCGCCGTGACGGCTGTGTTGTCCACGGATATGCGACTCGCGATCGGTAATGATTACAAAGCGCTGCCAATCGTCGATGGCCAGGCCATCGATGTTGCAACGCAACCCAGCGTTAACCCATTCGATCATGCTGATGTTGTCGGTACCGTGGGATTTGCCGATGCGCCACTCACCGTTGCCGCGATCGATAGCGCAGCGAAGAGCTGGATTGAGTGGGATCACACGCCGGCGGAGCGACGCGCCGCGGTCTTGCGCAGCGCGGCAGAGCTGTTTGAACACAACACCGCAGAGTTGCTTGCGCTTTGTGTGCGTGAAGCCGGCAAGAGTATCCCCGATGCGATTGCCGAGTTGCGCGAAGCCGTCGACTTCCTGCGCTATTACGCAAATCAGGCGGAGCAGCGGTTTGCGGTGCCGGAGGAGCTGCCCGGCCCGACTGGAGAGCGCAA
>JBCCCC010000089.1:0-13424 GCA_039033695.1 Pseudomonadota bacterium
CCCGTCGCGCAGCTGCGCAATCGTCGCTTCCAGGCCGACGGCGCCCAGCGCCTCCAGAATCTGCTGCGACGACACGTCGTCGTTACTGAGCCTTAAGAACTCTCGAATCGACATCTCTGTGGCATTCGGGCGATCCAGCACAATGACTTCATGACGCAATGAGTGCGCGGCGATCGATCGGGTATCGACACCGCCAACGGTAATAAAGCCGTTAACGGGTACATCGTGGCGTTTCATGAAATTGGTAAACAATCGCTGCACGCCATGACTCGGCGCCTTGGCCAGCGCCAGCGCAGCTGACGGCACTTCAAAATCGAACAGCGTCTCGATACCGCGCGTCACGCCGCGCGCTTGCATTAACACGAGATCGGAGCCTGTGAGACTGACGTCTTCGCCAAGCACATCTTCCTGCTCAATGTCATAGAACAACGAAAGCTCTTCGACCGCGGCACACAGATCATAGAAATAGCTGAGATAGGTGCCAAGCTGGGATAGCCCAAAGAACACGGCTGACAACACAAGTTCAGCGGCAACCAATTGTCCAACGGACAACTCGCCTTGAATCACGAGCCAGCCACCGAGACCGAGCAAGGTCGATCCAGCCAAGGCATAGAGCAACAGGAAGGACACTGCCTGCGAGAAATAGTGTCGAAAGTGCAATCGATGCTTGTCCATGTACTCTGCGGTGACGGCATCGGTGCGTCTCAGCGCCTCGTCGATGTGCAAGCGAGTCTTGAAGAATCCGTTGGATGACGCCAGGCCCTCGATCCAGGCGGCGGCAGCATGCTTTCTGTGCGACAACTGCATCGCACTCTTGATTGCTCTGCGACCCCAGACCAGCCAGATCACCCAAATCAAAACAATCAGCACCAGATTGAATGCCAAAAAAGCCGGGTGGTAGAGAGAAACCAACGCGAATCCGACAGCAGCCTGCAACAGAATAGAAAATCCGCCCACCAAGAGGTAAGGGATGCGCTTCATGACAATGATGATGTCAAAGTAACGATTAAACAGCGGACCCTTGCTGTTATCGTCAAAGAACGGATTCAACGCATAGATCGACCGCAAGGCGATTTCCGACACCATGCGGGCGTAGAATCGCCGGCCAAACACATCGACAAGATGCAGCCGCAGCGCATTCAACAACGCGGCCAGCAAGAGCAATATGAAAAGCGTCACCGACAGCACGATCAATGGCGTCGCGAGGCCAGTATTGATGATCGAGTTGATCAACATTTGTACTGAGATTGGCGTGGCAAGCGTCAGGATGCTGATGCCGATACCGTATACGATCGCGAGCAGGTAGAAGTTTCGCTCCGGCCCGAGGATGTTGCCAAAGAACCAGAACAGCTCGGGTAGCGTGCGTTCCTTTGTCAGTGAGTGTGCTTCCATCTGCCCGCCTGGGCGCTGCGAGCGCCGCATCGCTGGCAGATCATTACCCGCCAGTTCCGCTTCAGCCTACCGATTTGGTTGACAAAGTAAATGCGCAGCTGCGGCGTTAACTCGGCTGACACTGTTTGTCGATGCAAGGTCGAGCTCTGTGTTGTCAAGCTGCGGGGCGGCCACGCAATTACCGATCCGATACATTCGAGCGCACTGATATGATGACGGACCAAGCCATTGGGATCCCCGGTATGACATTGCCCATCGAGAACCAATACCTGCGTTTGCCCGAACCGTTTTACGCACCGGTCGCGCCCGCCAAGGTACCAACCCCACGCCTGCTCGCCTGGAACGAACCCCTCGCCGCTTCGCTCGGACTGGCGGATTTCGCGCCGGATGATGATGACAAGGCCCGTGTATTCTCCGGCAATCTCCTACCGGACGGGGCCAATAGCATTGCGCTGGCGTATGCAGGTCATCAATTCGGACACTTCGTGCCGCAACTCGGTGATGGACGCGCCGTGCTCATTGGTGACTTGCTGAACGATCGCGGCCAACGCGTGGACTTACAACTGAAGGGCGCCGGTCGCACGCCCTTCTCAAGAGGTGGCGATGGCAAGTCATCACTCGGCCCTGTGATTCGCGAGTACATCCTGAGCGAAGCCATGCATCATCTGGGCGTGCCAACGACGCGCGCCCTTGCCGCGGTTGCCACCGGCGAGCTTGTCTATCGCGAATCCGCGCTGCCGGGTGGCATTCTGACACGCGTGGCGTCCAGCCATTTGCGCATTGGCACATTCGAGTATTTTGCCGCTCGCGGCGCCACCGACGAGCTGGCGCAACTCGTGAGTTTTGCAATCCATCGTCACTACCCAGAGGTCGCGGCAGCAGACGACCCTGTTGTCGCGTTCTTCGGTGAGGTCGTCTCTGCGCAAGCAACGCTGGTAGCCAACTGGATGTCGCTCGGCTTCATTCACGGTGTCATGAACACCGATAACATGACGATCTCAGGTGAGACGCTCGACTATGGTCCTTGCGCGTTCATGGACGAGTTCGTCAGCAACAAGGTCTTCAGCTCAATTGATCGGTTCGGCCGCTACGCCTTCGACCAGCAACCTGTGATCGCGCACTGGAACCTGGCAAGCCTCGCGGCCTGCCTGCAGCTGGTCAGCGACGACAGGCAAGCGCTGGACGCGCAACTGAAGACATTTGATCAACAGTTCAATGAGACCTACGTCGCGCGCATGCGCCTCAAGCTTGGCTTGCTGACCGCGCGGGAAGAAGACGTGGAAATGATCGCCAGCTGGATGAATTATCTACAGGACAACAGCCTGGATTTCACCGTGTCATTCCGGGCGCTGGGCAACCAGCTTGCGCCTGGCGCGGACATACGCTTCGGCGACTTTGAGCGAGCCTGGCGCGAACGCATCGCGCTCGAGGGCGCTGATCCGATCGCAGTGCAGCGTCAGATGCAACGCGTCAACCCCTATATCATTCCGCGCAATCACCTTGTCGAACAAACCATCGATGACGCATTAAACGGCGACTTCGAGAAGTTCAAAACGTTTAATCGCGCAATCCTTGAGCCGTATGTGGAGCGCGCCGAGTATGCACCGTTTGCAGTACCGCCAACTGCGGACCAACGCGTCCGTGAGACCTTCTGCGGCACCTGACTGCGTTCATGCAATCAGGCGTTGGCCGGTTGTTGTTTTCGGACATGCAACTTGAACGATGCGAGCGTCATTAGCGCGCTCGCCAACAGGCAATACAATGCCAGGCTTAGCATTTGCTCAGGCAGGCTTATACCTGCGTCAATTAGAGTACCGGTAATGCCCGGACCTGCCGCCGTTGAAAACACCATCGCTGACACGATCACAGAACGCACGGCGCCCAGATGTAACGTGCCGTAGACTTCCGGCCATAGTGCACCAAACAGCGTCGATGAGACGCCATAGCTCACGCCCAGCAAGAACATCGTGACAAACAACGTCGCCGGCGACCCGGCACTGGACAACGCAAAGCAGGCACTGGCCAGCGGCAAGAGGAAAACGGGCAGTATTCGCACCGCACCAATGCGATCGATGATCGTGCCAATAATCAGCGCGACCACAACGGTCGTTACAGCCATCACCATCAACGACTGTGCAAACAGCTGCGGCGGCCACCCCTGAAGCTCGGCCAGATAGTCCTGATGGTAGAAGATCGTCGTGCCGATAAACGCCGGTGCCAGCACGCCGCACAGCAACACCCAAAATATCGGGTCGCGCAGCACTTGCGCACGCGTCCAGCTGCGACCAACGTCCTGGCTGATGGGGTCGCTATCGTGGCTGGCGTTCGGCGAACGAGGCTTGTGGTAGCACCAGGCGGCCAGCGGCAAACCAACGAGCAATAGCGTGGTGCCGGCAACTATCCAACCGGCTTGATAGCCGAATGCAGTGGCAATCACCGCGAATGCCAGTGGGATACTCGCCTCACCGCCCTGGTGACCCAGAACAACCAGAGACACCGCACGACCACGGCCTGCTGCAAACCAGCGACCCGTGGCCGTCAGCGCGATGTGAGTCATCATCCCCTGGCCCAGCAGCCGCAATAGAAAGATGGCGACAACCAGCACAGCTACGCTCGAGGCGAGCGCCGCCAGCCACGTGGCCAAGGCCAACAACGGCACCACTATCAGGATTGTCTTGTGCTCCGGCATGACGTCGACAAGTCGACCGACAAATGGCAGACACAACGCACTTGCCAGCGTAGCCATCATATACAGGCGGCCAAATTCTCCATGACTAAGATCGAAGGCCATCTGCCATTCGGCGACGGAAGCGGAAATGAAATAGGTCTGGCCGAAACTCGAAAAGTAGGTCAGCAGGAAACCGCCCGCAAGCCAGCGAAAGTTGCGTCGGATAAAGGCGAGCATGCGTGCATGGTACGCCGCCACCTCAAATACGCAAGCACGCTATCTGCTTGAGCTGTGATGGACTTAACACCCGGTGTACAGCAGGTTCGCTACAATTATGTGAACTAAAAGCCTAATGGTCATTGCACGGAACGCAGACGACTCGGGAGATCTGGACGCGCAATGATCCGCGTAACGCTTCAATGCTTGCTGCTATTGGTAGCACTGGCGAACACTGGCGCCCATGCGGCCGCCTGCGCAGCACCTGGCCGTGACGGCTCGGGCGCTTTTGGCGGCGTGCTCAATACCTACTGGCCAGGCACGAACAATCCTGGCGCAGGGGCGACGACGTTGCAGCTGGGCAGCGCTCGCGGCGCGTTGGTCGCGGTTGCCGCGGGCGACCTGTTGCTGGTTATTCAAATGCAAGATGCCAGCATCAATCGCAACAACGACAGCCGCTATGGCGATGGCATCAACGGCGATCCAGGCAGTGGCTGGACCAACCTGCGACGCGCTGGCCGTTTTGAGTTTGTGCGCGCAGTGAACAGCGTTGGCCTTGGCGGCGGCACGCTGCAACTAGCAAGCGGGCTGCAATTCGACTACAGCACCCAGAGCGCAAATGGCGGGCGTGGCCAACGAACTTTTCAGGTAGTGCGTGTGCCGCAATACATTGACCTGACGGTCGCAGGCACAATCTCGGCGGCAAACTGGGATGGCAGCAGCGGTGGTGTCGTTGCACTGGATGTTGCCGGTACCGTGTCATTCGCGGGTGGCAGCATTGACGTGAGCGGCCAGGGCTTTCGCGGCGGCGGTGGCCGCGCATCCACGACCGGCTCGGGCAGCAACACCGATTATCGCACGCCCTCGTCGAACTCAGCGAATGGCAGCAAAGGCGAGAGCATTGCCGGGACACCGCGCTTTGTGCTCGTGGGCAACAGCGTGGTCGATAATGGTAGCGAAGGCTATCCGAGCGGCAGTTTCGCACGTGGCGCTCCTGCGAACGGCGGTGGTGGCGGCACAGACGGCCGCCCTTCAGCTAATGATCAGAACACCGGAGGCGGAGGCGGTGGCGGCTACGCCGACGGCGGACGCGGCGGCCACGCATGGTGTCCTGGTGGGCCTTCTGTATGTCCGCAAACCGGCGGCTTCGGCGGCAGCGGCGTTGCGCAGCAGTCCGTTGACCTGCTCACGATGGGCGGCGGCGGCGGCGCGGGCACAACGAACAATGCGACCGGCTCACCGGGTGGTGGCGTGGCGACCAGCGGCGCTGCTGGCGGTGGCATTGTCATCGTACGCGCCGGCAGGCTCAGCGGTGCGGGCGGCGCAATACGCGCTGACGGCGCGGATGCATTCCAGACGGTCGGTAACGATGGCAGTGGCGGCGGTGGCGGTGGCGGCGCCATCCTGTTTAGTGTCGACAGCATCAGCGGCAGCACACCGTCGCTCGACGCCCGCGGCGGGCGCGGCGGCAGCAATGGCAACAGCACACCACACGGTCCCGGTGGCGGTGGCGGCGGTGGTGCAATTGTCTTGTCGAGCAACCTGATCGCGGCGTCCACCAACGCGAGCGCAGGACAGCCGGGGGTGACCGATGGCAACCCGGCACCGTTTACCTCCAACTATGGCGCTACCAGCGGAGGCAGCGCTTTCGCATTCACTGGCACACCGTCAGACATACCCGGCCTGTCCGGTGGCGCCGAGTGCAGTGTGCTGGTTGATAAGGTATTTACACCTGACCTTGCCAGCGCACAAACGCCGGTTCGCCTTCAACTTACCGTGCGTAACCCCAACCCGACCCTGGCGTTGGACAATCTATCGCTGATTGATAACTACCCGGCTGCCATTCGCAGTGCGGCCACACCGAATGCCACAAACAGCTGCGGGGGCAGCGTCACCACCAGTGCTGGGGCGACCGATGTGTCGTTGACTGGCGCTACGCTCGCGCCACTTGGCAGTTGCAGCATCGAAGTCGATGTTGTCGGCATCACGGCTGGTGATCAAATCAACACCATTGCCGCTGGCGATGCCAATGCGACCATCGACGGTCGCGCTGTCAACAATGCGTTAACTGCAACCGACACATTGACCGTACTCGAGCCGTTAGCGGTAACGAAAGTCACGCAGGTTGTCAGCGACCCGGTCAATGGCACCAGTGATGCATTCGCGGTGCCCGGTGCGGTGATTGAGTATCAGATCACCGTCTTCAACCCCAGCACGCAGAGCATCGACAGTAACGGTGTCACACTCACCGACGCGATCCCTGACAACGTGTCATTCTTAAACAGTGATATTGGCAACGGGCTACCGGTCGCGCTCGACGATGGCGCGCCTGCCAGCGGCCTGTCGCTTGGTGCCGCCGACATTGCCTTTTCGAATGACGACGGCAGCACCTATACCTACGGCGCCGCCGCGGGCATCGACCCGCTCATTGACGCAATTCAAATAGTGCCGTCAGGCGCTCTGGCACCTGGCACGGGCGCAACCCTGCGATTCCGTGTTGTCGTCGATTGACGCCTAGTGCATCCAGCGCTCACCTGGTCGATAGGTGTGCTTCGCACGGGCCTCGACATCCTCACGATAATAGGCGACGTCCTTGAACTCGACATCAACGTAGCGCTGCGCCTGGTCGTCAAAATGCGGTGAGTCTGGATCACCACTCTGCCCGCCTGCGAGCAACGACTTGGCCCGCACACGATCACCGAACTCGACAACCGCAACAAAACTGTTGCCGGCGGTGCCATAGATCTTGCGCGTGCCCGGATAACGGCGGGCGCCAAATGACGCCAACGCACCCCAGTTACCCGATGCCATACCAACCGGCAGTGATGGCGCATCGTCATTGAACGCCTGACGAATGTTGCCGTTAATGCGTTGATATCGATTCACCGCTCCCCAGGCGATGTCCCAGCGGCCGAAGTCATCGATCAGCATTTGCACTGTGTCGCCGAACAGCGCGGCGCGCTCAGCCGCGGGTGCATCGCTCGCAAAGTAGTTGAGTTTTTCCATTCGCGACGCGTCTTTCAGCGATGCGGGCAACTTGCCATCGGTTTGCGAACGCAGCGCATAGAAGTGTGCAAGCGTCATTGCGACAGACTCGCTCGACACCGCAAAGTCCCAGTTGCGTAGCACCGCCGACGCATCGACGACTGCGGGCTTCGCCGCGGCCTGCTCGTCCAGCGCATCAATGAGGCCGGGTATCAATTGTTCAAACGCTGGCAGATAGGGGTCATAGGCAATCTCGATCAGCCCATCGAGCGTCAACGCATCGATGTCCTGCAGTACGCGAACGGCGTGAATCGCCCTGAAATTCTCAGGGTCCGGCGCCATATAGACCGGGAAGTCTTCGGCGCGCGGACTGAATGCGCCGGCCGCCGTAAAGGGTGTCGAATTGCAGTTCTGAATCCAGCCATTCGGCGGGTTGAGCAGCGTGATGATTTCATCGACCGTATGCAGCCCCTGCCAGTCGGTAGCCGGGTTACTGCCGTCAACAGGCCGCGAGTAATCAAACGATGGGTCACGGCGGGGAATGAAGTTGCCGTGGTAGTAAGCGATGTTTCCGGCTGAATCCGCGTACACCGTATTGTTAGACGAATTGGTGCGAATATCCATCATCGCACGAAATCCCTCATGACCGGTTTGCTTCGTGCGCACAAACGACTGATGCAGCGCATTCACGGGATCCCAGTTCAATCGGGTGACAGTCCAGCGACCATCTGTCAGATGCGTCACCGGCCCATGGTGGCTGTGATAGACCTCGAACGCGCGTTGGGCAATCGCATCACCATCCTTGTAATCTAGCGTCACCGTTGACACTCGCAGTGGCCGCCACTCATCGCCGTAGCGATAGGACAACACGCCATCGCGCTGCGCAACGTCGAGCATGAACTCGTCCATGAAATCAACGCGGGTGGACGTATGCATCCATCCCGTGTGTTCATTGAAGCCCTGGTAAATGAAGAACTGGCCCCAGGTTACTGCGCCATAGGCATTGAGCCCTTCCTCGCTAACGACATGCATTTCACCGCGAAAGAAGAACGAGGTATGTGGATTGATCAACAGCATCGCATCACCCGATGCCGTGTGCTCACCGGCAATGGCGAAACCGTTCGACCCCTTGGGCTCGGAGAACACCGATGCTGCTGACGGTGCACGCTGAGCAACTTCCTGAGGCGCCTCGGCACCGTAGAATGCCTCGATACCGCGGATCGCTACCGACTCAATGTCGCCACCAATTGAGCCTTCACTGAAGAACATTACAAACCAGGGCTCGAAATGGGTGAGCAACCGTGGCTGTGTTTCGGGATGTGTCGCCAAGTAATAGTTGATGCCGTCGGCATACGCATCGCAAAGTGCCTGCAACCAGGCCGGTGCTGATGCGTAGGCTGCCTTGGCCTCGTCAATCGTCATGTACAGGCGCGCACGCAAATCGCTGTAGAGCGCCGCTTTGCCTTCGACCTCGGCGAGCCGTCCCATCGCCCAAATGTAGTTCTGTTCGACACGCGCAAAGTCGTCTTCGCTCTGCGCATATAACATGCCGAATACGGCATCTGCGTCGGTGCGAGCGTAGACATGCGGTACACCGAAATCATCGCGGATGATCGTGACGTTCTGAGCGCGCGCCTGCAGCCGCTCGAACTCTCCGCCCGGGACACTCGTCGCGCACCCAGTCGCCAGCGCACACAGCAGCAATACGAACAATACACAAACTCTGTATGGCATAAGCGCGACCCTCAATATGACCAATCACCAGTTTACGGTATTACGCGTCTCACTCGCCATGCCGTGGCTTTGCGTGCCAGCTAGGGTAAGCTTGCCAACCGATCCTGTTCTGACAACCCGGAGACTTCACCATGTTTGAGCACATCCGCATGATCGCAGTGTTGACGATGCTATTGGTATTGGCTGGCTGTTCCCGCGAGCAACCCGCGTCTGAGGCTGAGCCAACTGCTGACGCGCCTGCGAAGGTCACGGATACAGGGCCGGTGCCAGGGCGCGACTACCATTCGTTTGCCAACGCGGACGAGTACCGTACAACCAATCTGGATCTCGATCTCGACGTCGATTTTTCGCGCAAGGTTATCGACGGGGTTGCGACGCTCGATTTCGAGCGACTGACCGAGGCTAACCCTGCGCTGGTACTGGACACGCGTGACCTGACCATCAATAGCGTATCGGCCGGCACCGAAGGTGATATGCAGGAAGCCACGTTCCGGTTGCGCGCCCCGGCTAAGATCCTCGGTAGCGCCTTGGAAATCGACTTGCCCGCTGATGCCACGCGCGTCGCCATCGACTACACGACCTCGCCCGGCGCCTCTGGCTTGCAATGGCTTGAGCCGAGACAAACCGCCGGCAAGCGCCACCCATTCCTGTTCAGCCAGGCACAAGCTATTCATGCGCGCAGCTTTGTGCCGCTGCAGGACACGCCGGGCGTGCGAATGCCGTACACTGCGACCGTGCGCACGCCACCGGAACTGCTGGCGCTTATGAGCGCCGACAATGATCCGCAGGCGGAAAAGGACGGCGAGTACCAGTTCACGATGCGCCAACCGATACCGTCCTATCTGCTCGCCATCGCCGTGGGCGACATCGAGTTCAAGGCGATGGGTGATCGGACCGGTGTCTATGCCGAGCGCGAGATCCTCGACGCCGCAGCCGCTGAGTTCGAAGACACTGAGGCAATGCTGGAGACCACCGAGGCACGCTACGGACCCTACCGCTGGGAACGCTATGACCTTCTTATCCTGCCGCCGAGCTTTCCCTTCGGCGGCATGGAAAACCCACGTCTGAGCTTTATCACACCGACTGTCATTGCTGGCGACAAGAGCCTCGTCGCGTTGATCGCACATGAGCTCGCTCATTCGTGGTCAGGCAACCTCGTCACCAATGCCAGCTGGCGCGACCTGTGGATGAACGAGGGCTTTACCACGTATCTGACCAACCGCATCATGCAGTTTGTCTTTGGCGATGAACGCTACGCAATGGAGCTCGCACTAGGCTATGCCGATCTGGTTGATGAACTCGACGCATTACCCGATGCGGATGAAATGCTGGCACTGGACGTTCGCGGCCGCGACCCTGATGAAGCGTTTTCGAATATTCCTTACGACAAGGGCGCATTGTTCTTATATGAGATCGAGCAGAGAATCGGCCGGGAAGCGTTTGATGTGTTTCTTGCTGAATACTTCGACAAGTACGCCTTTCAAAGCCTGAATACCGAGGACTTCGTGGCCCACATCCAAACCACGCTGCTTGCCGATCATGCCGATGTTCTGGACGCCGCACGCATAAATCAATGGCTGTATGAGCCAGGGCTGCCGGACGGCGCACCAACACCACAGTCTGATGCGTTCAGCAAGCTCGATCCACTGCGCGATGCCTGGCTCTCAGGCGATACACAAGCTAGCAGTATCGACACAGACGACTGGACGTTTCACCAATGGAAGTATTTTCTCGATGGTATGCCGGAGCAACTGACCGATGCGCAGCTCTCGCAACTTGATGAGGCATTCGGCTTAACCGCGTCGCGAAACAACGAGATCGCTTTCAGCTGGTTACGCATCGCGATCCGCAATGATTATTCGCCGGCCGAGGCGCGCCTGGAGAATTTCCTCATGAGTATCGGTCGCAACAAGTTTTTGCGACCGCTGTATCAGGACCTCGTCGATGCCGGCAAACGTGAAACCGCGATTCGGATCTTCGAGGCTGCCAAGCCCGGCTATCATCCGTTAACCGTCAAACGCAACAGTCAGATCCTATACGCCACGGAAAATTGAACATAATCCGGTAGATTGACGATCGCGGGGGTTTATTCCTAAAGCTGCGTGTCTCAAGGCCGATAGCCAAAGCAGGAGACTGAAGAAACGGCAGCCAAGTGCGACGAGACGATGAAATACCCATAGCCGGTCTGAGTGCCGGGGATTGGCGCATGCTGGCAGCCTATGGCGTCGCAATGTGGCTGACGATCGTGCTGTCTTTTGAGGTCGGCTTCGCCAGCAACTCGGTCGTTGCCATCTGGCCAGCCGCCGGTATTGCCGTTTGGGTGGCCGTGCGCTACGGCTGGCAATCCGTCCCTGTCGTTTTTATCGCGCAATTCGCCTATTCACTGGCCTTTCAACGCGAGGCGTGGCTCGTCTACGGCGTAACGAGTTTTGGCAATGCCCTCGCCTGTTACGCGGCAGCCATTGTCTATCGGCGCCTTGGCGGCGATTTGTATCCGCTAACCAATATCCGTGGCGTTGTCCTTCTGATCTTCGTGCTCGGCGGCATCATGAGCGTTATTGCCGCTGTGGTCGGCGCATTCACGGTTGTCATGGCATTTGACTTACCAGGCATACAGTTGTTGACGATCGGCTGGCGTTGGTTCTTCTCGGACCTGACCGGTGTGCTGTTGATTGCCCCAGCCTGTTTCGCATTACACGGCCATGTGCCCGCACCGCGCCTGGTCAGTCTCGCCCGCCTGGCAGCGGGCACCCAGACTCAAGCGCTTTACTGCCTCACCGGTCTGCTACTGCTATATCTGTGCATCGACTTGTTACCGGACGCGCTTGGCCAATATCCGATCGTATTGCTCAGTCTGCCGCTGTGTATCTGGCTGGCATTCAATGACGACTCGCCGTCAGCTGTCCCATTGTTGTCGGCAACGGTCGTCAGCGCCCTTTCACTTACCCTTGCGGCCATCGGCGATGTCACCGAGTCAGGATTCCTCGCCGTCCAGCTGTATGGCGTCGTCGTAATGTTTACCAGCCTGATGCTGCACGCTACCAGCATCGAAAAAGGTCAGGCCTTGCAAACGCTTGCCGACGAGCGACTGCTACTGGAGGAAAAAGTCGCGCAACGCACCGCTGAGCTGCGCGAACTTGCCGAGACCGACACGCTGACAGGGCTGGCCAATCGCCGTGCATTCGAGATGCACCTCAAACATGCGTTCGCCGAACTCGATAACCATGACAACCCGTCGTTCCTGCTGTTCATGGATCTGGACCAATTCAAGATCGTCAACGATACATCCGGACATGCCGCGGGGGATGCGCTGCTGCGCGCCGTCACCAGCCTGCTAAAGGAAACGGTGCGCGCCGATGACCCCATTGCTCGTTTGGGCGGTGACGAGTTTGCGTTGATCCTGATGGACTGTCGTGCCGACAAAGCGCGCGCTATCGCAGAGAACGTCCGAGCAGAGGTAGAGGCGCTGCGTTTTCGTTGGGAGAACGAAGTACACCAGGTCGGTGTCAGCATCGGTGTCGTAACACTTGGGCGCTATAGCCGCACGCTGGAAGATGTCAAGCAACTCGCCGATGCAGCATGTTATGCAGCCAAGAACGGCGGGCGCAATCGTGTGCAGTTTGCAGACGATCCGGACAGCAACCTTGAGGCGCATCGCGGCGAGATACGCTGGGCGCGACGCCTGAGTGATGCAATGGAGCACAACCGATTCGCGCTGTACGGGCAGTTGGCGAAGAAGCCCATCCAAAGCGATGATCAGGCCGACCCCGAGCCTGAACACATGGAAGTACTGTTGCGGCTACGCGATCCGGCAACCCGCAAGCTGATTCCGCCAGGTGCGTTTCTGCCTGCGGCGGAGCGCTATGATTTGACCACGCGACTTGATCGTTGGGTACTCGACAGCCTGCTTCGTATGCTGATGCTACATGAGGGCTTTGGCGCATCCACGCGCCAGTACTGGGTCAACCTTTCGGGCAGCAGCATTGGCGACGAACACTTTGCCAGCTACGTCACCGAAGCCATCCGGCGCTCTCGATTGGAGCCCGGCCTGATCAATTTCGAGATTACAGAATCCGCATTGGTGCGAAACACCCAAGACGCGACGCGGTTAATCAACGAATTGCATGCTTTAGGTTGCAAGTTTGCATTGGACGACTTTGGAACCGGCGTGTCTTCGTTCTCGCAGCTCAAGCGATTGCCGGTCGACTACGTCAAGATCGACGGCTTGTTTGTGCGGGATCTGATCAATGACCCGACTGACAAGATATTCGTGCAGGCAATCATCGACATCGCCCACACCATGAACATCAAGGCAATTGCCGAGTTTGTCGAGAACGACGACATCCGCACGACATTGCACGACATGGGCATCGATCTCGTGCAAGGCATGGGTGTCCATAGACCTGTGCTACTCACGCCTGAATTCGCC